>CAMLOB010000339.1 GCA_946481475.1 uncultured Chlorobiota bacterium
CAAGAAGAGAAAGGAGTTGAACGGGAGAGGAAAAAGCCATTCCAACCCTCTTCTCACATGGGGGGAAGAGCGCACAGAATGAAGGGAGTTGACCGGCTCTCACTTCTTGTCGTCGTTCAGCAAATAATTCTCGAGCGCTTCCTTGACCAGCGTGATCAGCTGCTCTCTCGGCAGTCCGCTCTTCTCGAGAATCAGATCGACATTGGTGATGGTTGCCGGAGCCTTTTCACCTCTTCCCCAGAGCAGCCAGTCGAGATCAACTTCCGGGCATTTTCGGGCAATCAGGAAGATGTCGAGCGTGTCTCTCCTTCTCCAGTTGCCGACGGCACTCCCTTCGGAGAGTCCGAGATGCCGGGCAAGATCGGTGTCATATTTGTACCCGTAGAACTCCTTGAGCCGATCGATCATTTCGGTCGCTTTGGGAAACTTTGCTTTTTTCATCATAACTCGCACAAAGTGTTCGATAACGACTTGTTATTGGAACGCTTTGTTTGTATATTGAAAGTGGCTGAACTAACGGGACAAAAACTATGTAAGAAACCTAAAACAAACAAAGCGGCAGTATCTGTCGCCATCAGGATCAGGCTGCCTGAAACGGACCAAAGAGGTATGGCTTATATCACACCCGAGGAAATTGCCGAAGAGTTGCGTGTAAGCGTCAAGGCCGTTTACATGTGGCTTCGCAAGGGAGTTGTGCGGGGAATCAAAGTGGGAAAAGTCTGGCGTGTTCGCCGTGCGGACTACGATTACTTCCTTGATAACCACACCAACATTCCGGCCCCTTCCCACAAGGGAGAGAAGAAAAGGAACGGTAAGGGAGAGTTGCCTGATACGTGACTTCTGCTCTGCCGTATATGTACGGAACCCTAACCGACCAAAAACTGGGCCCTGCCGGCAGGGTGACCGCCGGAGCGTACGCAACCAACGGCGGCAACGCTGTTGGCTACACCTTCCGTTGCAGTCGGGTGTGCAGGCCGAGCTTGCACTCCCTCGGAACGGAGGTGTGTGTGGCATGATCGTTATGCCGCCATATGGTGGACCGGTTCCGGAACCGGTCGCTTGCCATGCCCGGATCGTGCGGCGCTGCTGCGCGATCCGTTTCGGACAGGCTCAGTGCGCAAGCGGGGGCAGTACCCGCTCTGTCCGCCATAGCCGGGTGGGAACTCCGAACAATGCCCGACGTTCTGCCGGTCGCTGCAGACTGACTGCTCAACGCTTGCAGATGATGGCCGAAGACTCTCCATACGCTGCGGACTTCTTTCTTCCGTTACCCTTCTACGTGTTATTCAGTGTGGGATAACATTCCTTCTCCGGAAACCTCGTGCTATATTCGTTCAGACCCGAACGAATAATTCCCGGCCAATGCTGACAGACACCATACGTGATCCTCTGCTGCTCTCTCTTCTCGTCGCTTCGACGGCGACGCTTGTCGTCGGGGTTTCCGGGGGATTGCTGGGGCGCTGGCTTGCGCTCAGGCGGAATGTGGGGGCCGATCTGATCGATGGGCTTGCCTCGCTCCCCCTTTTCCTCCCTCCGACGGTTCTCGGCTATTATCTGACGTTGCTGGTGGGACGCCGAGCCCCGCTCGGCACGTTCTTTTCGGTCTTCGGTATCGAGTTTACCTTTACCTGGCTTGGCGCAGCCCTGGCAAGCGGCGTTGCAGCCTTTCCGCTGATGGTCCGCTCGGCGCGCATCGCCTTCGAGGGGATCAGTCAGGAAGTGGAAGATTCCGCCGCTCTCGACGGAGCCGGTCGTCTGGCCCGATGGCGGTATATCCTGCTTCCCCTTGCGCGGGGCGGTCTGGCCGGAGGAGTTGTCTTGGCGTTTGCCCGGGCAATCGGTGAGTTCGGCGCCACACTCATGCTCAGCGGCAACATCCCGGGACGCACGCAGACGATGCCCCTTGCCATCTACGACGCCTTTACGCTCGGGGATGACCGGACAGCGGCAATCCTCTCAACAATCCTGACGGCGGTCTCTCTGGTGGTGGTTCTGATCGGACTGCGACTTGGAAGAAAAAAGTAGACCCCGACCGGCTCAGTGCCGATCGGGGCCCGGGGATCACGGATCTTTTTTCCATACCCTATTTCCTGAGTATGAAGGAGGACTTCGCCCCGGCAATTCTGACGAAATAGGTGCCGGATGGGAGATCGGAAACGGAAATCGGATTCCCTTCCCGTGCATCCTCCAGGCGGAGGACTTCCTTTCCGTTCTGATCGATAATCAGCAGGGGTTCTCTTTCCACCGTTGTTGTCCTTGTCCCTTCCAGTCGGAAAGAGATATAGTCCGTGGCGGGATTGGGGTACAGCGTCAATCGGGGAGGGGCCAGATAGACCTCATCGGTTACATCGGTTATCAGACCCGGCTTCTCCTGCCGTGCGCGAAACAGATCGAGCGTCCCCATGTTCGATGGAGCGTTCCGTTCGGAGGTGAAATAGAACGTCCGTTCATCGGGCGTCGTGGTCAGCATCCGTTCGTCCATCTCCGTGTTGAACGGTTCTCCCAGATTCTGCGGTTGTGACCACGTTCCGTCGGCATCCCGTTCGGCCGCGAAGAAGTCGAGTTTTCCGTACCCCCCATGGCCCATCGAGGAGAAGTAGAGTCTCCCTTTTCCCTGAACGATAAACGGACTGTCTTCACGTTCAGATGTGTTGATCGGTCCTCCCAGATTTACCGGCAGGCTCCACTGTCCTCCGGCATCTCTGACGGCCATGAAAATGTCGGCATCCCCCTCTCCTCCCAATGTCCCGCTGCGGTTGGATGTGAAGTAGAGCGTATCTCCGTGAGTCGAGACCGAAGGTTGTGAATCCCACGCAACAGAGTTGACGCTCCGCAGGTTCCGGATATCCTTCCATTCGCCCTCCTCGTTGCGAGCCGTGTAGATGTCGCAGTCGCCCACCCCGTCGGGACGATTGCAGAGCGTGAAAAACAACTCCTTCCCGTCGGCGGTCATGCTCATCATCCCTTCGTTCAGATCCGAATTGATCGGCGGGCCGACGTTGACCGGCGGATCGAAGTCCATCGAGCCGGGATCGGTTCGCCGTGCATACCAGATGTCATGGCCTCCCATTCCTCCCGGTCGGTTCGAGACGAAGTAGAGCATCGAACCATCAGTTGTGATGAAAGGAGCGTACTCAAGATCGACTGTGTTCAACCCGCTGATATTTTCGATCGTGAACAGACTGTAGTCGATCGGAGAGTCGGCTTCCTCGGATATCTTATATCGTTCCGATAACCGTCCGGTCGGTAACCTCCGGGGGACGACTTCTTTTTCTTGCACTTCTTGTACTCCGTCCTTTTGGGGTGGGACAGCCGCTTCCATCTTCTTCAGTGAGCCGACGGTATTTTCAGATCGGGACATTGAAGGTGTTTGCGTCCCTATCTTCGGAGCATAAAGGCCCGGTGAGAGGAGAGAGGGACGCGGGGAGGAGAGGGAACCCGATTGTTCTTCCGCCGGAGGCGGACCGGCCGGTTCGATCCGGTGACCGGATGTCGTGGCCAGATAGATCCCTGCTCCCAGTACCAGCATGCCGACAACCGAGGCGATCAGCATGCCGCCGCTCATTCCCGCGAACATGGATGTCGATACACCGTTCAGATGTACGGGATTGCTCAGAGGGTTGTTCAGGGGAGAGAGTCCCGGAGGGGGAGCCCCCTGAAGGAGGTTCATCAGTTCCTCCTCGGCGATCCCCTGACTTGCACGGGCTTCTTCAAAATAGTCGTGAAGATGTTCCTTGCTCATCTGTAGTCTCCGATTTCCGTTGTGTGGAACGCTTCGGTTGTCGCTTCTGCGGAAGTTGAGGGGGGGGAAGTGGGTTCGGGACTCCCTTCTGCGGAAACACCCAGCAGTTCGGCCAGTCTGGTTCTTCCCCGGACGATACGGGACTTGACGCCGGAGAGCGATCCCCCCTGAATCTCTCTGATCTCTTTCAGACTCAGTCCGGTCAGTTCAAACAGGGCGACTGCTTCCCGCTGTTTCTCCGGCAGGTTATTCAGCGCGTTGTACAGGGTTCTGACGTCGGCCGATTCGTCCGGGGGTGTCAGACGGCAGCGTTCGGTTTCGACATGTTCGGCTTTCAGCGGAATAAAAAGCCTTGCGCGATACCGTTTCCTTCTGTGGATTCTGATGGCGATCGTAAAGAGATAGCTGCGGAACGTCACCGGCGGATGTTCGGGGTTGTAGCTCTCCAGCGCGCCGAGGAGCGTTGCCCCCACCAGATCGCAGGCCTCGTCATAGTCGTTCGTCAGTCCCCGGGCAAAATGGTAGAGCTGCTTCCGCACCGGGCGCAGCTGCTCGACGAATCGGTCGTATCTTCGGTCGGCATTCAATACGGCTCTCCGTTTCATGTTTCCCGGTCGTTGATTCCGTTCCCCAATCTATTGACACGGAGAAGAAAAAAGTTGCGCGGTGGAAAGAGGAAAGTAAGGAAGATGGGTATGGCGGGGGAGAACCTTCTCCGCGCTCACGCACGGTCGTTCCGCGTTGCGGTCCACTCCGCGCTCACGCACGGTCGTTCCGCGGGTCCACTCCGCGCTCACGCACGGAGATATGGAATGTCGTCCCGCTTTGCGGGACTGAGGTGATGGATGGAGAATGGGGGCCGGGTGGAGAGCCGGGGAAGATGAGGGGGCTTTCCATTCCCTTCTCCTCTTCCGATTATCTACTCACGGCTCACGGCTCACAGCTCACAGCTCACGGCTCACAGCTCACGGCTCACCGCTCACCGCTCACGGCTCACGGCTCACGGCTCACCGCTCACCCCGACAACCTACGTAAGCAGATGAATAATCAACCCGACCGTCCCCCCGATAAAGGTTCCGTTCAGGCGGATATACTGCAGATCTTTTCCCAGATTCAGTTCCATCTCGCGGGCCAGTTCCTCGCCGTCCCAGGAGTCGATGATGCGCTGGACAATGGCGCCGATCTCTCCATGATGATTGTTCAGGAACGTCGAGACGACCGAGCGGAGTCGCGTATCGATGTTCGTGCGAAGCTCTTCGTCGTCGCGGAGTCTGTCGGCAAAACGGTCGATCGTCCGGTGGATATATTCCCGCATTGATGAGTCGGGATGTGCCAGCTCTTCCAGCAGCTTCGCTTTCCCTTCCTCCCACATTCTGGCAACCATTTCGTGCAGTCGGGGGGAGTTGATTACTTCTCTCTTCCAGTCGTTGATTCTTTTCCGCCACTCCTCGTCCTCTTCAAGCCGCACGATCCATTCGGTAATTCTGTCGGAAATGTCGGCCCGCAACGGATGATTCGGGTCGGCGGCGGCCTCAAGAAA
>CAMLOB010000340.1 GCA_946481475.1 uncultured Chlorobiota bacterium
GGAGAATCGACTGGTCGAAGCGATACGTTCGGCGGCGGTGCCGTTGCGGGAGGAGGGGGTTGCGCCGGAGACGATCCGGGAAATCGTCGGCGATGCCGAGGTGGTCCTCATCGGCGAGTCGACGCACGGTACGCACGATTTCTATAGCCTCAGATGCGGGGTCACCCGCCACCTGATCGCCGATGCCGGCTTCAACGCCGTGGCGATCGAGGGAGACTGGCCGGACGCCTACCGGGTCAACCGGTACGTCCGGAATCGGGGGGGCGAACTCGAAGCGGTGGAAGCCCTGGAAGGATTCCGGCGCTTCCCCACCTGGATGTGGCGGAACACCGATGTGCTCGATTTCATCGGGTGGCTTCGCGACTACAACGAGGGGCAGGAATCGCCGCAGCTTCAGACCGGCTTCTACGGTCTCGATCTCTACAGCCTCTTCACCTCCGCCGAGGCGGTTGTCCGCTACCTCGACGAGGTCGATCCGGAACAGGGACGGGCGGCACGGAAACGCTACGCGTGTCTGAGTTCCTACGGCATGGACGAACAGGCCTACGCCTACTCCGTCTCCTACGGCCTGCGTCCCTCCTGCGAGGAAGAAACCCTCGCCCAGCTTCTCGAACTTCAGCGCCGCCGTGCCGACTACCTCGCTTCCGACGGTCACACTGCCGAAGAGGAACAGTTCGCCGCCGAACGGAATGCCCGGGCGGTCAGGAACGCCGAGGAATATTACCGGACGATGCTCAAGGCCGACGTCCGTTCGTGGAACCTGCGGGACAGCCACATGATGGAGACGCTCGAAGAATTGATGAAGCACCTGAAGAAGCGGAACGGCGAGGCGAAGGTCGTCGTCTGGGCACACAACTCACACGTCGGCGACGCGCGGGCGACCGATATGGGGAGACGGGGAGAATGGAACATCGGACAGCTTGCCCGCGAACGGTTCGGCGACCGGGTGGTTTCGATCGGGATGAGCACATACGAGGGGACGGTGATCGCCGCCTCCGACTGGGACATGCCCCCGATGCGGATGAACCTTCGTTCGGGGCTCGTCGGCAGCTACGAAACGCTTTTCCACGGCGTCGGCATCCCGGCGTTTGTTCTTCCGATGAAAGAAGAGATCGCCGGACACCTCGCCCCGAAACGCCTGCAGCGGGCGGTCGGCGTCGTCTACCGTCCCTACACCGAACGGGCAAGCCACTACTACGAAGCCTCCCTCTCCCGTCAGTTCGACGCGGTGATCCACATCGACCACACCCGCTCGCTGGAACCGCTGGAGAGGATCGCCGAGCACGATCCGGAGGAGCCGCCGGAGGCGTATCCGAGCGGGTTGTAGCGAGAAGAAGAAAGAGAATGCTGAGTACTGATTCCTATCTTTCTCACTCCTCCCCATCCCACAAAAATCCCTTCTCCCCCCTGAACCGCATCTTCCCCGGCACGATGGTCGGGTCGGTGAACGTGTCGGTTCCCGCGCCGAAGTCGATCAGCATGCCGAGCGAGCCGTGTTTGCGGGGGCGGTTGAAGTTTCCTCCGCCGAGACTCGATGTCGTGTCGGTGTGGACGTAGTAGCGGTCGTCGCCGGAGCGGTCCAGCAGCCAGGCGAAGGCGACGTTCAGGGCCGATCCCTGGCTGGCGGTGGAGCCGCGGTAGGAATCGTTCCCCTGAAGATCTTCCAGACACCCGGCCGACCAGTCGTGGGCGTTCCCCTGTTCCAGTCCGTGGTAGGCGTCGTACATGTCGTCCCCCGCATCGTCCAGCAGCGCACCGAACGAAAGATGAATGCCGCTCCCCTGCGAGTACTGTCCGGCGGTATAGCGGTCGGCCCCGGCTCCGTCGTGCAGGATGCCGAAGGCATACCAGTAGCTTCCCCCCTGACTGAAGAAATCCGAGGCGTAGAGATCGTCCCCGGCCATATCGCTCAGCAGACCGATCCCCCCGTCCGTCCCGATCCCGGTCGACCAGGGGCGCATCCCGAACCCGAATCCCTGCGACATCGCGATGTGGGCCCGGTTCGGATAGCGCGAGTCGGGGAAATTCCATCCGGCCCGGTAGGAGTCATTCCCTCCCCGCTCCAGCAACGCTCCGAATCCCTTCGCATAGCCGAACGCCTGCGAGTAGAGTTCCGCGCTGTAGTTGTCGGTCCCTCCACCATCGTAGAGCAGACCGATGCCGAGGAAGGCGGCCCCCTGCGAGGCCCAGCGGGAGGCGTAGATGTCGTCGCCGGAGAAGTCTGCAAGAAGACCGATCCCCCACAATCCGGCCCCCTGCGAGAAGTGATCGGCCCGATAGACGTCATCTCCGGCAACATCGACGAGCATATCGATCGCCCCGATCCCGGCCCCCTGCGACGCCCCCCGGCTGACGTAGAGATCGTTCCCGGTAATGTCCGCGATGAACCGGAACCGACCGACCTTCACCGGAGGAAGATCGTACAGATCATCCCCCCCGAGATCGATAAGGAACGCAAGATCTCCCGTGTAGCGGTTCGGTCCTTTCCCCCCGATCACGCAATACCCGTGCGGCATCCGCCAGCTCAGGATCACCTCCCCCTCCACTCCCGGCACCGGTTCGCTCCCGTCTCTTCTCTCAATCGAATCCAGATGAGCCGCAAAGGAGAGGAGCCAGTTCGTATCGGCCAGAGCGGCAAGATGTTCGGCGGTGTAGACCAGACGGGGGAAGTCGAGCAGATCGGCCCGCCTGAAGAGTTCGGCGATCTCCCCCTCCATCCTGTTCCGCGCCCGGCGTCGTTCCTCCGGATCGGCGATCGTGTCGAATCCCCCCTCCCGGTTGTCGTCCGGGTCGAGCAGCCGCGCAAGTTCCGCCGGAATCGAATCGATGTCCGGTTTTGACGGGGGAGCATAGGATCGTCCGGCGAATCCGTTGATCTCCACCAGATAACGGATCAGGTGGGGGACCGTCTGAGGAACCGTCCCGGGTAATTTCACCAGCGGCTCGTCAAAGGGAGGAATGTCCAGATGGACAGCGGCGGCGCGGATTGCACCGGGGAGTCCCGAGTCCGCCCCGTTCCAGAGATCGTCCACGATCAACCGTCCGTACGCCCCGGTCCGCATCGGATAGTGATGCAGCGCGGTCACGGCGTTCAGTCGCCACGGGTTCGGTCGTCCGGCAAATTTTATCCGGCTCATATCGATGTCGGCGATCCCCCGCATCTGCTTTGCGATCCCCCGGCTCCACTCCAGCAGATCGTTCTCGCGAAGCTTCCGGTAGAGCCAGGAGTTCTCCCGAACCGGACCGAGTCGTTCCGGCATGGTGAAGGGTGTCGGGACCCGTTCATCGGCGAAGAGAGGGACCGGCAGTTCGATCTCCCTTCCGTCGCGCCGGATCGAGAGCCGGGCGATCTCCCCCGGCTGCATCTCCCGGATCACCAGGTTCACGAAGTCCTCACCGTAGTAGTCGGCATCGCCGATCGCCCGACCGTTGATCGCCGTGATCGTGTCGCCGATAAGCACCCCGGCATCGTCCGCCGACCAGTGGGGCATCACGTGCCAGATCACGAACCAGGGGTCGTTCTCCTTCCGTCCGGTAATTCTCGCAACGGAATCTGCGGGAATCGCGTTGAAGTAGATGCCGAGTCGCGGACGAAGCGGCTCCGGCTCTCCCTCCCACTCGAAGGGGAGAAGATCGAAGGTGGAGAGTTCGCGGTCGATCAGTTCGTCGGTCGGCGGGACCGGTGTCTGAGCGGACACAGACATCATATTGATGCAGAGCATCAGAAGCGGCAGGAAGGAAAGGAATGGTTTCATGCCGGAAATTACGGAGACCGGAGGAGATCATGCTCCTCCGCGCCATGTTCTCCGCAGTATGATCCGGCCGTTGCGTTGGCGGCTCAGTCGAGCGGATGATCCCTGAAAAACTCCAGCATCGCCGTCAGCGCATCGCTGTCCGGCCAGCGGAAGTGTTCCTGCAACCCCACCTTTCCGTCACACAACGAACTGGTGGAACATTCATCGGACGTCGTCATCTCGCCGCCGTAGGTCAGGCTGTGGTATTCGAACGGCCAGTTGACGGCCTGAAGCGTATCGATCCACTCCGTGGTTGCGCTACAGGGGACCAGCTTGTCGCACAGGTTGCGCAGAAGGAAGAGGGGAACCTGTCTGGTATATGTCATCGTCACCGGGCAGGGTGTGCGCGTCCAGGGATCGGCCCCGGCATACTGTCCCATCGCGGCCACCATATCGCTCCGCCACGTGCTGTAGAGAACCGTCATGTATGCGCCGTTGCTCCAGCCGAAAACATAGATACGCGACGTGTCGACAAGGCCGGTGCCGACGATGGTGTCGATGAAATGGTCGATCGCCTGCACATCCGGATTCTCATCCGGATTTCTGTACCACTCGTCCCAGTGGAACCCCTCGCCGGTGGCCGGTCCGTCTCCGGAGTAGGGAGTGGCCCGACGTCCTTCGGGGGAGAGGATGATAAATCCGTGGATATCCTTGTTGTCGGACATCTGAAAATCGTTCCGCAGATCGAAGAGGTCCTCTCCATCGCTGTAGAGGCTGGTGGGGTCCCTGAGCGAACCGTGCAGGTAGACGATCATCGGCCACCGGTAGGCGGCCGAGTCGACCTGATCCGGATAGTTGAGACAGGCGTATCGGGTCACATCCCCCTGTTCCCACGTGAGGAGTTCGCCGTCCTGACATTGCACCGGGAGCGTCACGTTGGAAGCGGTTTCCATGGGAGGTGCCCCGTACTCGTCGCAGGACACCACCACCGTATCTTCCAGTTTGTCGTCATCTTCCAGAGGAATGACTTCTTCGGAACATCCGGCAACATAGAGGCTGAAGAATATCAATATCAGAGTAGCGGTCGGAAAAACCTTGCGCAGTCCGTCCTGTTGCATCATCACCTGTCCGCATGTAGAATTGAAGGATATAGCGGGAGAAGCATTCAGACTGAAAGTACGGAGAAAAATCACATCGGGGATGTGACGGATAACCGACTTTGCTCCCGTTGTTTTTTCTTCTCTTCATCCTCTTCTTCCCTATTATTTTACTTGCTTTATATTCCCAAACAGGAATATATTTGCGCCATGGCTCGCGCATCTACAACATCGGACGCTTTCAACGCAATCGCCGAACCGCATCGGCGGGAAATCCTTCAGTTGCTGACCCGGGGAGAGAAATCAGTCAACGACATCGCCCGGTCGCTTCAACTGAAACAACCGCAGACCTCGAAGCATCTGCGGGTTCTCAAGGAGGTCGATCTGGTTCGGGTCCGCGGTTCCGGACAGCAGCGCCTCTACTATCTGAACCCGG
>CAMLOB010000341.1 GCA_946481475.1 uncultured Chlorobiota bacterium
ATGAGACGCGCAGACATGGCGGTCATCGTGATGGCGATCTTGCTCCTTCCAGAATTCCTTCGTGCGCAGCATCCGACAGAACCGGGAGCGCAGTACGTGGCGACGTTTACGGGCAGGGTTGCACAAACATAGGATTATAGTTTGTGCAGCACAGTGAAAAGGCCATTTCGGTTCACTTTGTTCCCTTCGCTTTACTTCCTGCGTGTCTCTCCACCGGATTCCGGCGGCAAACATTCTCCCCTCTCTTGGTGGATGCCTCTGCACGGCAGTATCTTTTCGCCGCCACGGTTCCGGCGCAACGCATGACTGCCGGAACGTCCCGAATAGGGTAGAAAATTTTGCCTTGCGCCAAGGCTGGAGCGTACCTATGATGGCTGGTGTCACACAAACCCTGAAGACCATGTCCCGCAACCGGTGGACGTCCCTTCCCCCGACCGGAACGCTGCCCGTTCCGGCCCTCGCCACGCTCCTGCTCGTCGGAGCATTCTTCCTTGTTGCCCTGCCCGCACACTCCCAGAACGAGATCGTCCGGAACCCGGAAGCGGTGCTGCTGCGCAAGATCTGGATGGTGCAGGGGAGTCCCGGGGATCGGGTCGGTGCTATCCTCGGTTCGCTTGGCGATATCAACGGAGACTCTGTCGGAGATTTCATCTGGGGCGTTGGAAGCACGTCGATGTGGCACGTGCAGCACGGTGGTGAGCAGATCGGCGATACACCGGTGCAAAGCCTGTACGTGAAGACTACTACCACATATCCGATTGTAGGAGACTTCTGGGGAACCGGAGAAAAACAGGTCGGCTTTGCGAGCTACTACACCGACAGCAACTTGCGGTTCTATATGTACCTGTTGATCTACGGCATTGCCGGAGATACGATCAGAACCGAGCCGATAACCATAGGCGATCCGGCGCGGGGAGTCTGGCCGGGAATCAGCGGAACACCGGAGCAGTACTTCGCGATTGACATCGACAGAGACGGGGACGATGAGGTTGTGATCGTGCAGAATGTCGTTCGTCGGAATGATGGTATACGCGATGCACGGGCTGAAGTATGGATTTATGAAGGCGGTCCGACCTTCCAGTTGGATACGCCGACCGTTGTGCTGAAGGATACCGAGGAGAACTACAACACCTACTATGCCGCTGTCGGCGACCTCGATGGAGATTCTATTCCGGACATCCTGTCCTCTGCCCAGTACACCCGCACGGACTCCGGGAAGTACCCTGTCAAGTACAAGTTCTGGTGGGGAAAGAATGCTCTCCAGGATCTTTCGACAAATCCTGATCGGACTCTCACGCTTGATGGAGCCGAGTCCAATGCCAATGCAAAACTCACCCTCATTGATTGCGATGGCGATAGCGTCAAGGACATCCTGCGATTGCTCTATGCCGAACCGCTCGGTATTCATCTCTACCGCTCAGCAGCGGGGAAGAATATTCGGGATCGGTCTCTGACGATTGAGGATGCCGATGGATACTTCCCGGGATACTCGATCTTCGGTAACGGAGGATACATCAACGATTCGTTGCGGCGGTTTGAGTCGATCATTCTTCTCGGATCACGGATGCTGTTTTTCTCCGGAGGGAAGAATGGACCGAACTACACCTACGACGGCTATTACTCGGCAGCGGACGACGGGTTGAAGTCGGAGAATGTGTTTTCCGTCGGTGCAGTCATCGAGAACTGTACGGGCAAGGGCTGGGATTGCTACCTGACGGGGAACGCTCGATGGGGCGATAACGATGAAGGGATCGTGATTCTGCTGGAGGGAGGTTCTTATATCCCGACCGATGATACGACATCCGGTGTTGAAGTCGTTGCCTCCAACGATCACGCCGAAGCCTTCCATACATGGCCGAATCCGGTTCTTGATGAGCTGCACATTGCTTGGCGTGGAGATTTGAAGAGGTCGCCATCACTGATGGTGGTCTACGACATCAACGGACGAGAGATCACCAGCGGGGCGGTCGAGGCATGGCGCGGGGAAGCGATCTGGAGGTGTGGGAGCGTGAGTGCCGGAATGTACCTGCTGGCGATCTACGATAAGGAGGGCGAACTGCTTGCGACCACAAGAGTCGTCAAACAGTAAAAACGGCTTCAAAAAAAGAAAACCCGACGACAGGCTTGAGACTCCGGATCGTCGGGCATTCGGCTCATTGCGGAATACGGTTATCGAAACGAACTAACAACCTTTTAACCAACAATGAGAACCATGACGTACACAACGAATGTACGAAGAAGGCTATTGCCTGTGCTGCAACACTCGGTGATTCTTGCCGGACTGTGTTGCCTTTTCCTTTCAAATTCTCCTTCCGCCTATGCCCAGACCGGCTGGGGTGTCGGGGCCGATACCGGAACGCTCTCCCCGCCGCCGCTGGTCCGGCTCTGGAACTGGCCGGATACCACCTTTCTGATCGGTGCCTGGGGAGGCTGGCAGTTCATGCCGCCGTCGGACCAGGTGGCCGACTTGTGGGACTTCTTCGACGCGATGGGGATCGACATGTATTTCGTGAGCTTCTTCGCCGACACGGTGCGGAGTATCGACAGTGCGGAACAGCGGGCCGCCGATTCGGTTCGCGGGTTGCACCGGTTCGACACGCTGCTGTGGAGTGCGGACGTTGCCGGGGGCGACCGACTGGTCTTCAGCACGGCGACGGGGGAGAGTCCTGACGTGATCGGTTCGGCACGTGAGCTACAGTTCTATCCGTTCGATTCGGTGCAGTCGCCCTATTTCCCATTCCGATTTACGAGTACGAAGGATTCCGTATATGGTATATCGCAGACCAATCCGATAGAGGTTGGTGTTGACAGCAGTGCGTTACGCGAACAATGGTACGACAGCACAAACACGACCCCCGGCACGGTCGTGGCGCAGGAGATGGCCTTCAACCGATGGCCCGAAGACCTGCGGCAGGTCTACCGATGGAAGGCACAGACCGCATCGAACGACAGCTTGCAGGATGCCGACCGGTGGATCCGGGAGAATCAGGGAGAGACCAACGACTTCCTTGTCGTCCGGGGACATCTCTTTGAAGGGGGAGAATCCGACCTTACCGATTCCCTCTTCAAGATCGAAGTCATCTATGAAGTCCCCGCCGGGTTCTCCTTCCACGCGGGGCTGGGCAATTTTCCGACCGCCGCCGTCGATACCTCCTTCCTCATCAGAAGAATCTATATCACCAAAGCCGATCTCTATCCCGATACATCGCAATCACCAACAAACTGGGATCAGTACCGCGATGTCGTCATCCCCTTCTACATGCTCTATCTGGCCAACGGAAAGTTCGGACCGGCAAATCCGGCGATCGGAGGTGCCTCCCGCCGCTTCGATGTCCGCGTCACGTGGCTCGGCGGCGAACCGGTTGCGCTCCGCTGCGTCATGCTCAGAAATGCGAAGGCGCAGTTCCTCTACAAAACCGATGCGGCTGCTCTTGCCGCCAAACAGCAGATCGTAAACCTTGTCCGCCGCGTCCTCTACGGTTCTTCCGACTACAACGTCCCGCAGGACTCGCTCCGCCGGGGCGTCTTCGGCGTCTACGTCGCAGAGGAGCTGAACCCGACGCAGTTCGTCGGGCGGGAGTTCCAGATTCAGACGCTTCGCGACACGTTCAACGTCCCCCGTCCGGGCGGACTGTCGGGGGAGCGGGATTCGCTCGGCAGTTTCAGTGCGCAGTACGACTGGGGTCCGTACTTCCACTGGCACCACCTGACCACGCCGAAGTACGTTTCGGTCGAGACCTACCTCTGGGAGGTGCCGCGGATCGAAGGGGACTCGGCCGAGATTCTGCAATGGTATGACAACGACTACACCGAGATACCGAGTATCCGGGAAGAAAACGGCGGACGCTTTCACCTTGACGAGATCGATCTGGATGCTCCGGACGGCGTCGAGCGGTATGAACGACACTTGCAGCAGGTGGTCATCGGTCGTTACATGCCGAACATCGGCGATCTGGGGACCGTTGCCACAAAAGACAATCAACTCTATGCGGGCTTGCTGACCGAACTCGGCAACGCCGCCCGGGTCTCGCGGGCAACCGGACGTCGTCTCTTCCAGATCGTTAACATCGGCGGCGGGGTCGATCTGCGTGTCGTCTATCTGCCCGACTCGATACGCATCCCGCGAGAGCAGGCCGGACAGAAGAATCTCTACACGATCGACACATTGATCGGCCATATCCCGACCGAGGCGGAGTTCAAGGAACTGGCAAATCTCGGTCTTGCCTACGGCAGCAAGGGGATGGCCTATTGGGGACTGGCCAGCAGCCGGGTTCTTCTGGCACACCGCCAGCCCCCAACGCCCATCTTTAACGACACGCTCGTCTGGGGGACATCCGACACCATCGGTCAGAATCCCGGAGACAAGCACGGCAGGCCGGAGGTCGGTCTGGCTCCGATGGGCACCTCCGCCTGGAATATCATGTCGACGGAGGATACGACCGGGAACGTGATGGACTATCCGTTCCATGCCCGATGGTACAAGCAGTGGGTTCCCCGCCATACGATCCCGGACCTCTACGTCGGCTTCAACACGCGGACGCGGGCGATGAAACGGGTCAACGCACGAATGAAGGAACTCGGGAACTTCATGATGAGGCTGACATGGCGCGACGCCTACTCGGTCCACTACACCGCCCCGTGGCCGCTGGATACCGCCCGACCGGAGATGATCGACTTCAAGTCCCGCCCCTTCAAGCCGGAAGAAATCATTCAGGAGGTCACAGCCGAACATCCGATGACGGGCGTAAAGGATTCCGCCTGGGCGACGTTCGTCGAGGTCGGCCTCTTCGATCCGGTGACCGACTCGACCGGCGGGGTCTACGATCCGCTGAAAACAAAGCACTACGCCATGGTGGTCAACAGACGGACGTTCCAGCGACCCGAGTGGATCAGCGACACCACGGCGCGGGGGAGGAAGATGGATTCGCTGGCCTCCTCGCGGCTGCTCCGCATCCGCTGGAACCTCAAGCATCCGGACACCACGCAATATCCGCTGATCCGGGTGCGGGAGATTCTGCCGCCCGACGATACGATCCCGCTGCTCGGGGCGCGGCATGTGCTGGACACGGTGATTTCATCCGACTCCGTGTGTCAGCTCCTGCTTTCGCCGGGTGCTGCGTCCTTGATCGAGGTGAGCTTCCCGACGCCCGATACCAGCCTGCTTGCCGGTGATCTCCGCTGGCCGGGGCAGCGGAAGCTCATCTGGGACGGCCTGAGATACGTCAGCGTGGTCG
>CAMLOB010000342.1 GCA_946481475.1 uncultured Chlorobiota bacterium
ATATTCCGGATACTTCCTGATCGTACAGGACTTCATCCAGGCCGCCCGCGATCAGGGGGTGCGGGTCGGTCCGGGACGCGGCTCGGCCGCCGGGAGTCTGGTGGCCTATGCGCTCGGGATCACCGACATCGATCCGATACGGTACGACCTCCTCTTCGAACGCTTCCTGAATCCCGACCGCGTCTCGATGCCCGATATCGACGTTGACTTCGCCGACGATAAACGTGAGAAGGTGATCGAGTACGTGAAGGAGAAATACGGCGAGGAGGCGGTCTCCCAGATCATCACCTTCTCGACCCTCTCCTCCCGCGCGGTTCTCAAAGACGTCGGCCGGGTCCTCGGCATCCCCCACACCACCATTAACGAAATCACAAAGGACATCCAGGTCAAGTTCGGTCGCGTCCAGAAGCTGAAGGATGCGATTGAAAATCCGGAACTCCGGTGGGTGAAGGAGTCGACCGATCCGAAGATCAAAAAGCTGATCGACTACTCGCTGGTGCTTGAAGGATTCAGCCGGGCCGCCTCCACCCACGCCGCCGGCGTGGTGATCGCCCCGGGTCCGCTTGAGGAATACATCCCCCTCTACAAAACCCCGACGACCGGTCTGGCAAGCCAGTACACGATGAAGTATCTGGAGGATGCCGGACTGCTGAAGATGGACTTTCTGGGTCTGCGGACGCTGACGATCATCGAGGATGCGCTGGAGCTGATCAAGATGCGCCGGGGGATCGAGCTGGACATCGATGCGATTCCGCTGGACGACAAGACCACCTACGAGATGATCGGCAAGGGACTGACGACGGCCGTCTTCCAGTTCGAATCCCCGCCGATGCAGAAGTACCTGAAGCAACTGAAGCCGGAGCGGCTGGATGATCTGATCGCCATGAACGCCCTCTACCGTCCGGGACCGATGGACAACATCCCCGACTTCATCGAGCGGCGCCACGGACGGAAGGAGATCGAGTATCTGCACGAGAAGCTGAAGCCGATCCTGGGGACGTCGTACGGGATCTGTGTATACCAGGAACAGATCATGCAGATCGCCCAGCAACTCGGCGGCTTCACACTGGCGCAGGCCGACACGCTGCGGCGCGCCATGGGGAAGAAGCAGATCCGGTACATGGAGGAGATGAAGGGGGATTACTTCGAGGGGTGTACCACGCAAGGGATCGATAAGAAGACGGCGAGCGAGATCTGGGACATGATGGTGAAGTTCGCCGACTACGGCTTCAACAAGTCCCACTCGGCCGCCTATGCCTGGGTCGCCTATCAGACCGCCTATCTGAAGGCGAACTATACCGCCGAATTCCTTGCGGCCAACATGACGAACGAGGCAAGCGACCAGAGCAAGGTGGTAAAGCTGATCGACGAGTGCGGATCGTTCGGGGTCCATGTCCTTCCGCCGAACATCAACCAGTCGATGGTCAACTTCTCGGTCGACAAGGAAGGGCGCATCGTCTTCGGCATGGCGGCGATCCGGAACGTCGGACATTCGGCGGTGCAGGCGATTCTCGACGAGAGGAAGAAGGATGGACCGTTCACCTCGATCTTCGACTTCACAAAAAGGATGTCGGGCAAATCGCTGATCAACAAGCGACTGCTGGAACATCTGGTCCTTGCCGGGGCCTTCGATGCGATCCACCCGAACCGGCGGCAATGTTTCGAGGCGATCGATTCGGCGATCGGATACGGCGGCGCCTGGGCCGAGCAGAAGGCATCGGGGATGGATTCCCTCTTCTCCATTGCCGGACCGGACGGAGACGACACGACGATTCCGGAACCGGCGCTTCCGAACGTCGAGGAGTGGAACCGGATGGAGAAGCTGAAACGGGAGAAGGAAGTTCTGGATTTCTACGTCTCCGGTCACCCGCTTGAGGACTACGATCTGGAGGCGCAGACCTTCTCCGAGATCAGGTTCGGAGAACTTCCGGAGGAACTGGACACGACCCGGCCGACCCGCGTCTGCGGCGTCGTCTCCTACGTCAGGACGAAGCTTGACCGGCGGGAGAACCAGTTTGCCATCGTCGGCATCGAGGACTTCACCGGGAAAGCCGAATGTGTTTTCTGGAGCGAGGCGTGGCGACGGAACGCGGCGATGGTTGCCGAGGGAGGGATGATCTTCGTCACCGGACGGGCGGAAATCGAGGGGGCCGACAAGCTCCGGATCATCGCCGACGAGGTGACGCCGATGAGCGAGGCGCTCCAGAAATTTACCAGAGGGATCGCCATCAACGTAATCCTGGATGAAGCCGACCGGGAAACGGCCGAGCGGGCGGCGATGGTCATCAACAACCATCAGGGAGATGTGCAGTGTATCTTCAGGGTCTACGACGGCCAGGGAGCCCTCGTCGGACGCTGGGGAGCCAGAAAGGCGACCGTCTCCCCTTCACGACAACTTCTTCAGGAACTGAACGACATCTTCGGTCCCGCCAACGTGCGGGTTGCCGGTTGACCGGACCACGGGACCATACGAACTGCAAACATCATGGAGCGGACATTGACTGAACAGAGCAGACTTTCGGATCGGGCGCAACTGATAAAACCGGCGCAGACGCTTGCCATCGCCGCACGGGCGACGGCGATGCGGAAGGAAGGGATCGACGTGGTCTCGTTTTCCACCGGCGAACCCGACTTCAACACGCCCGAGGGAATCTGCGCCGTCGGCATCGAGGCGATCACCTCCGGCTTCACACACTATACCGATGCCGGAGGGATCGTCGAGCTCCGCCGGGCAGTGGCTGAGAAGTTCGTTGCCGAGAACGGCATACCGGCGACGGCCGAGACCGTCCTGGTCTCCTCCGGAGGGAAACACTCCATCTTCAACGCAATGATGGCGATCATCAATCCGGGAGACGAGGTGATCATTCCTGCTCCGTTCTGGGTAAGCTATCCGGAGATCGTGATGCTGCTCGGGGGGACGCCGGTCATTCTGGAGACCTCGGCTTCCGACCGCTATAAGGTATCGCTCGATCAGTTCCGCGACGCAATGACACCGAAGACGAAGGCGATCATCATCAACTCTCCGTCGAATCCGACCGGAACGATGTACACGCCGGAAGAACTGACAGCCGTTGGTCGACTGGCGGCGGATGCCGGGGTCTATCTGATTTCCGATGAGTTGTACGAGAAGATCATCTACGGCAGCGTTCCCCACTTCTCCCCCGGCTCGTTGCCGGAACTGGCCGATCTGGCGATCACCATCAACGGTGTCTCGAAGGCGTGGGCGATGACCGGATGGCGGATCGGCTTCATGACCGGTCCGGCCGATGTGGTCGGTGCAGCCGCAGCGATTCAGAGTCAGACAACGTCAAACCCATCCTCGATAAGTCAGAAGGCGGCCCTTGAGGCGATACTGCACGGTGCGGATGCGGCGGAAGGATTGCGGCAAAGTTTCGCCAAGAGAAGAGAACTGATGGGATCCCTCCTTGCGGAGATTCCCGGCATCGCCTATCCGATTCCCGACGGAGCCTTCTACTATTTTATCGACGCCGAGGAATACCGGACTGAAAGGACGCCGAACAGCATCGCTCTGGCAGAGCATCTTCTGGTCAATCATCACCTGGCCATCGTGCCGGGAGAGGCATTCGGTGACGACAGAGGATTCAGGCTTTCCTACGCCTGTTCTGATGAGGATATTCGCAAGGGGATGGAACGTCTGGCCCGGGGTCTGGCGGAACTTCGTCCGGCGCAGAGGTGACATCCGGCTATCCGGGTATCCTCACTTCTTGTGGCCGACGCCGACATTCACGTTGACGCCACGTCGATCGATATTATCGAGGAAACGACGAATTCCCATCATTGCACTGTCGAGCTGCAGGGCAAACGACTTGTCGTAGATAAACCGGGAGACGGTGCCGTCTCCCTCCCTGAGATCGACGGCAAGCGAGTCGAGACGCCGGATCAGCAGATCGACCCGCGCAACCACCCCTCTGGAATCCTCAAGCGTCTGCGATGCGTTGTCGACCAGACGTCCGGTCGACAGCAGAAGATCCTCGACCCCACCTTCGTTCCTGGCCACAAACTGCTGAAGATCGGTCGACAGCTCCTCAACGGCTATAAGGGTTGTGGAAATGCGTCCCCGGTTTTCCCGGAGGATACCGTTGAGTTGCACCGAGATCTCGGCAAACTGGTCGGCGGCGGTCGTCACGTTTCGCTGGAAGTTTTCATCGCCGATCACCGCCGACAGATCGGCCAGAAGCGAGTCGGCCCGAAGCAGAAGGGGTTCGACATTTGTGGCAAGTTCCTGTGCCACAGCAATGATCGCCCCGATGTCGGCCTGGTTCCTGCCGGGCAATCTGGCCCTGCCGGTCAGCACATCTCCCTGTGAGCCGGGGAAGAGTTCGATCTTCTTTCCCCCGGTCAGTTCCATCACCTGGATCGTTGCGTAGGCATCGTCGTAGAGCGTGACATCGCGATCGATGTGAGCGACGACTTCGGCCCCTTTCCCCTGAATGGAAACGTTGGTGATCGTACCGATTCTGACGCCGTAGAGGTAGACGACCGTCCCCCCCGACACGCCGGCGGCATTGTCGAATTCGATGACGATCTCCCGGCGATCGACGCCTATCCCGGTCCCCTTCCCCCACATGATTCCGGCCACAAGCAGGACCAGCGCCAGCAGCGTTATCAACCCGACCCGGATTTCGGTTTTTCTCAACACGACGGCCATGACGTTGCTCCTCTCGCTATTCCACCTCTGATGATGATCCTCTCTTCGGATGTAAAGAGGTTGTGGTGTCGACGCGCCCGTGACGATTCGCGTCCGGATGATAGTTGTAATGCCAGGGTTCGTAGGGTGCGTCCAGGGGTCCGTCGAAGTGATCGCTGACGGCCGCAACCGCCTCCTTCAGTCTGTCGGTCCAGCCCGGCTCGTCCCACCGCGTGGGAATCGTCGCCGAGGTTGCCCCGGCGATCATTCGTCTCCCTTGCATAATCTTGAAGTCAAATGCGCGAAGCTGTCCGTGCTTCGAGAGTCCGGGTGTCGCCACGGTCGGCACGCGGTCGTCGTCGAACTCATAGCGCTGCATGAAGGCGCGGAACCGGGCGATCGAAGCGGTGTCGGGTATCTCGCCGTAGACAGAGTCGGCGAACTCGGCACGACAACTGTCGAGGAACTCCTCGGCCCCTCTTCCGACAGAGGAGACCGTGTTCCATTTCCGTATCTGCGTCTCCAGACTGCGGGCGGCGATGTTGACGGCCAGATGATAGCCGGGGTT
>CAMLOB010000343.1 GCA_946481475.1 uncultured Chlorobiota bacterium
GGGAATCGCCGTTGACGGGGATGGGAACGTCTTTGTGGCCGGACGGATCGAGGGGACGACAACCTTCAGCGGCAAGTCGGTGAGTGGAGTGGGGGAGAACGATGTGGTGCTGGCGAAATATTCGTCGAGCGGCGATATCCTCTGGGTGACGAGCGGCGGCGGAGCCGGTATGGACTGGGCCAACGGCGTGACGGTCGATGCCGACGGGAACAGCTATGTGGTCGGTTTCTTCTCCGGCAGCGCCACGTTCGGAACGGCGCAACTGACCTCATCGGGAAACTACGACATCTTTGTGGCCAGCTACGATCCGGAAGGGAACTTCCGCTGGGCGAAGTCGGCCGGAGGAAGCGGACAGGATGAAGGATATGCCGTGGCGGTCGATCCGGCCGGAGACGTGTACATGACCGGTATCGCCGTCGGCAACGTCAGTTTCGGCGGCACCTCGTTTGCTGCCGGCACGAAGGCCGGATTCCTTGCGAAGTACGGAGCCGACGGTTCGTTCAAGTGGGTGAAGGGATCGGCCGGGAACAGCACCGCCGAGAGTATCTCGATCAACGGAGCCGGAGATGTCTTCATCTGCGGCACTTTCTCCGGCAATCTGACGCTCGGAACGCAATCGGCTTCCAGTGCCGGAGCCGAGGATGTCTACGTAGCACGGTATGACGCATCGGGGATCGCCGGTGCCCTCTGGAGAATCGGCGGGAGCGGAAGCGACGGGACGGCAGGTTTCGGACAGGCGATGGAGGTGGTGGCCGCGCAGGACAGCGGCTTCTACGTGACGAGCAGCTTCTCGAACAGCCTGACGCTGGGTGAGCTTTCAGCCGAGAGTGCGGGGGAGATGGACATCTTCCTGGCCCGTTTCGGCAAGAGTGGTGATGCCCGCTGGATGGTGACCGCACAGGGGACCGGACGGGAGCACTTCGTCTCGCTCGGCGTCGACGGCTACAACAACTGCTATCTGCTCGGCAACTACTTCTCGCCGACCTGCACCATCGGTTCGATTACCCTGCCGCGCACCGGCACGATCGATATGCTGATCGCAAAGGTGAAGGATCTGTCGGTCTCCGGAGGAGAGTTGCCGAAAGCAACCTTCAGCAACACCCGGATCAACTTCGGAGAGATTCGCATCGGTTCTTCCACGAGCCGGACGATCACGGTCAAGCCGGGAAGTGGCGCCCCGCTTGAGATTCGCAAGGTCTATCTGGACGATCCGGCGGCCGCTTCCAAGGGCTTTACGCTGACCGCTCCCGATGGGGGCGATCTTCCGGCGTCGCTCATCGATCCTTCACAGGAACTGGAGGTGACGCTCAAGCTGGATTCGCGGGTGGAGGGGGATGTTTTTACTTCGCTGGTGATCGAGACGAACGATCCTCTGGCTCCGAAGACGACGGTCTCGGTCTCGGCCTACGGCACAACCGGAACCGGAGAACTTCCGACAGCCGTCCTGAGCACGACGGAACTCGATTTCGGAAAAGTGGCGGTCGGCTACAACAGCCGGAAATCTTTCACCATTACCGGCGGAAATGCTGCCGGACTGGAGGTACAGAAGGTCTCCTTCCGCGAACCGGGGAGTTTCGACATGGGGTTTGACCTGATTGCGCCGGAACGGAATGATCTGCCGATCTATCTGAATCCCGGAGAGAGTCTGGAAGTGATCGTGGAATTTACCGCTGCCGAATACGAACCGGTGGAGGCGACGCTGGTGGTGGAGACGAACGACGGACTGGAACCGGACCGGGAGGTGACGGTGCGGGGGAAGGGGAGCAACCTCCCGAAGGCGGAGCTTGACGGCTTCAGTCTGGACTTCGGCAAGACGAAGGTCGGGATTCCGGTGGAAGGGAAAGTGCGTGTGACCGCCGGAAGCGATGCCGGGCTGACGATCAGCGCGGTTTCGATCAACGGTGCGGGGAAGGATGACTACCGGATCGTCTCTCCGGCATCGACAACGCTGCCGCTTGAACTTGAAGAAGGGGAGACCAGAGAAATGATTCTTGAATTTACGCCGCAGGATACCGGAATCTCCGAGGCCCGCATTCTTATCGAAACGAACGATCCTTTCCTTCCGGAGGCTGCCGTTGAACTGAGCGGGTACGGCGAGCCGACATCGGTCTCCGGCGTTGCCGAAGAGAGAGGATTCAGGGGGGCATTCTCTCTGCTTCCCAATCCGATGTACCGTAATGGAGAAATCCTTCTGGACTTTCAGGTGCGGGGGGAGATGCGGGTGAGTGTGATCGACATGAGCGGCAGGAAAGTGCTGGAGGTCTACGAAGGGGAGTATCGCGGAGGAGAGATGCGCATCTCCTGCGACGTGCGCGGACTTGAGACCGGGACCTACTTCTGCATGGTCGAGATCGGGGGAGAACAGTTCTATCGGATGCTGGCAGTACGGAAATAAAACCGAAGGTACCATTTACTTGAGGCCGGCTTCCGCGTGACGAGTGCCGGGTATCCACACTGCCGACGGATGCCCGGCACTTGTCGTTTCCGGAAATATCCGAGTCTGCCGGTCAGCCGACGGAAAGATCCGTGCCGATCCGTTCAATCCGTCCGATCTGTGTACTATTACCCTGAGAACGCACATCAAACGGAATGGAGAAGGAGATATGCAACGGAAGATCATCGGCTTTCACCGGGATGAAGAAGATCACTGGGTTGCCGAACTCGACTGCGGTCACGGACAGCACATGCGCCACACGCCCCCTTTCTTCGAGCGCCCCTGGACGCAGACCGAGGAGGGACGGCGTTCGCGACTCGGAACGACGGTGGAGTGCGTCAAGTGTGATCAGTTCGAGTGGCCGGAAGGGCTGACGGAATTTCGGCGGACACCGGAGTATACCGGCGAAACGATGCCCGAAGGACTGCGGAAAGATCACGCAACGAAGGAGGGGGTGTGGGGGAAGATCAACGTGATCGAAGGAGAAGTGATCTATCGACCGGAAATCGGTGGGCCGGTCCGCCTGGATCCTTCCCGTCCCGGCATTGTGGTACCGGAGATGAAACACAGTCTGGAGAGGATCGGAGATGTCCGGTTCGTTGTGGTGTTCTATCGTCCCCCGGTCAATTGATGTTCGGCAAGTCGGGGAGAAGGGGATCAGACGGAATAATCACTGTACATCCGGATCCAGAACGACTTCCAGAGTCCCTGCATCGGCCCCGGTTGCCACGCTGATTCCCTCCGGAAGCATACCGGCGGTGCCGAACGTCTCTTCGGTGATTTCCCTGATCTTCCTCTGCGTCAGCGGAAACTCTCCTTCCCGGCTGTCGGGTAGAAGAAGGGAGACTTGACCGATCGTTGTCATATTCGAGATTCCCCGCAGCAACGCTTCCCGGAACAGCCGTTCTCCTTCCTCCCGGTCGGTCGGGATAGGGATAACAAGTATTCTGCGGTTTCCTTTCTCCACCGGATTCCGGACAAACCGGACGATCATCGTGTCCTGTGCCGAGGTCCGGGTGCCGCTGCTGTCGACCACGTTCAGCACGGCAATCAGGGGAGTTTCCTTTCCGGCGGTATCTCCTCCGGCAATAGCGTCCCAGGCAATGTCTTCCGGATCGGCTGCATCGGAGTACCGGGCGACGATCTTCTCTCCCTGACTGATTGTGATCGACCAGGAGGCGAGGCCTGCTTCTGCGGTGATTCGGGGGGCGATGCGGATCGTGGGAGGGTGAAACCGACGGGTGATCCGTTGAACGATCAGGGGGGCCTTCATCTGTTCGGGAGAGAGCCGGATGCTGATCTCCTGCTGTTCTTTCCCTCTCTCCTTCACGCTGATTCTGTCCGGCTCGACAGACCAGACATCGTGCAGATAGTCGACAACGTTTGCGATGCGACGACGCAGAAGTTCGGGGTCTCCGCCGACCGGAACGCCCGCTTCGATGTTCAGCAGAGCGGTCGGGTTGTTTCGCAGGCGTTCCCCGATGATGTTCAGCAGTTCGCGTCTGACCGACTCCACATTCCCCTGAATCGAATCGACCGAGAAGGTGCCGACCCGTTCCGCAGAGAGCAGGCGGTATCGTCCGGAGAGGCTCTCCTCTCCCGGGTTGAATTCCAGTGTGGTCGGGAGCGTGACGATGACCTCTTCCCGTATCTCGCCGGTGAGGATACGGGCGGAATCCGATCGCTGAAGATGTTGGTCGACGCTGAAGATGTCGAGCGTTGCGCTCGGAGGGGGGAATGTGCGGGCCGTATCGTTCGGCAATCCATTGTCGTTCCCCTCATTCTCGGCCAGGGGAGGAGTCGCGGGAGGCTCGGATGGCGGAAAGGCGTAGCGGAGCGAAAGGTGAAAGCCGCCGCTCAGCGTGGATCGTTGAAGTTCGGCTACAGGACCGAGCAGATCGAGTCGCAACGAGAGGCCCGGTACGATCTGCAGACGTTGTCCGGCCGGCAGGCGGTACTCCCCCCGGACGACTCCGCCGAATCCGAACGGCCGGATCGAAAAGGATGTTCCTCCGGTCATCTCCCGTTCCACCGATCCGTCCTCAAAAAGGCGTGAAGGGGGACCGAGCAGGTAATCGTACTGACCGAATTCTTCTCCGAACTGATAGCTGAAGGCGGGACCGACGGCGAGCTCAACGTGATCCCCCAGGGCAATCGTGCCGAGAACTTCAAGTTGCAGCGTGGAGAAAGAGGAAAGGAACCGGAACTCCCGTTCCAGCTCCACCACGGCATTCTCCTCCGGATCGTAGATCCGTTGCGGGTCGAGCGGCAGGGCAGTGAAGCGTTCGAAGCTCCTGCTCCATCCCAGACCGAGTGCGGTGCCGACGTTCCCCCCCGGAAATCGCGGGAACCGGATGCTCCCGGCGATCCGCAGGCGTTCGCTCAACCCGTCGGAGAAGAGACCGCAGCCGGCCGATCCGTCGAACACGGGAAATTCACCGAATGCGTTCCCCCGTTCGTATCCGGTCTCGATACCGAGAACAATCGGCGGCTTTTCCTTTTGCTGGGCGGTGAGGGAAAAGAGGGGGAAAACGATCAGACATGCGCGGAGCAGGATCCGGAGGGGAGCTCGATGCGGTGGAACGTACAGCCGGAAGAACGCAGAAGAGACTTCCGCACACCGGGTGAGTTCCGTTGTCGTGGTGATGTCGATCCGGTCGTGCATGGTCTACTCCCTGATCAGCCGACCAGTGAAGAGGCGCTGACCGATCCACAGTTCGATAAAGTAGTGGC
>CAMLOB010000344.1 GCA_946481475.1 uncultured Chlorobiota bacterium
ACATATCACCCTGATCATTGTATATTGGAGCCTTCCCGACAGGGGGCGGGGACTGACGAGGTGAATGGCGATGTAACCGGTATGCAAAGGAACGGAGGGGTAGTTGTGAATGTGATTGCACAACGTCACGGGAAGTCACGACCCCGTAGAGGGGACGTTGACTGCGGAATACTGCGTAGCCGCAGGGCTTGTAATACCGGAACATTGCCGGTTCTCCATCAGGATTTCCTTCATGTAATTCTTCCTTCGATGTCGAATAATTTCCCGTAAATTGGGTGCGGTTACGCATCATTACCCGATACAAGAAAGTCTCGGGCTATTATCGGTCGCTTTGTGACTACCCAATCGTCCCGATGTAATGGAACTACAGCTTACACTATCAAGGCATGGATACTAAACAAGGGGTACAAAAGGATGTGTCGTTGAACGGACATCCGGGTACGGAGAAGCTCGGCGTCCTGGTTGTTGGTCTGAACGGCGCCGTTTCAACAACCTATATTGCCGGGCTTCTTGCTGTTCGCAAAGGACTGACCACACCGGTCGGGTCGCTTGCCGAACTTGGAGCGCTGCCGATTGCCGGATCAAACGGGTCGACTACATCAATGCCGATGCGTGATGCTCTTCCGCTTGCAAAGTCGGAGGATCTGGTCTTCGGCGGCTGGGACATCCGGAACGAATCGTTGCTTGAGGCAACCCGTTACGCCGCCGTTCTTGAGGAGAGGGATATTGCCCCGATCGCCGATGATCTCCAGGCATTACGTCCGATGCCCGGCGTCTTCGATACCACCTATGTTCGCAACCTGAAAGGGGATCACGTCAAGAACGCTTCGTCGAAGTATGAACTGATGGAGGGGCTGCGCGAGGACATTCGCAGCTTCAAGCTGGCAAACAATCTTGATCGCGTTGTGGTCATCTGGTGTGCCAGTACCGAGGTCTACCTTGAGATGTCCGAGGTCCACAGAAGTATCGACGCCTTTGAAGAGGGGATGCGAAACAATGATCCGTCGATCGCTCCGAGCATGCTCTATGCCTGGGCCGCGATTCTGGAAGGGGCCCCGTTCCTGAACGGCGCTCCGAACCTGACGGTGGATATACCGGCGATGATCGAACTGGCAACCACGCGGAACGTGCTGGTCGCCGGAAAGGATTTCAAGACGGGACAGACAATGCTGAAGACCGTTCTGGCACCGATGCTGAAGGCTCGTATGCTGGGACTCAACGGCTGGTTCTCGTCGAACATTCTGGGGAATCGCGACGGAGAGGTGCTGGATGACCCGGGGTCGTTCAAGACGAAGGAGACAAGCAAGCTGTCGGTGCTCGACTATATCCTCGATACCGAGTCGAACCCGGAACTCTACGGCGAGATTCACCATACCGTCCGTATCTACTATTATCCGCCACGTGGGGATAACAAGGAAGGATGGGACAATATCGACCTGTTCGGCTGGATGGGATATCCGATGCAGATCAAAGTCAATTTCCTCTGCCGCGATTCGATTCTGGCCGCCCCGATCGTTCACGACCTGGTGCTCTTTGCCGATCTGGCGCAGCGGGCCGGACTCGGGGGAATCCAGGAGTGGCTCGGCTTCTACTTCAAGAGTCCGATGGTCCAGTCCGGCCATAAACCGGTCCACGATCTCTTTGCCCAGCGTGATATCCTTCACGCAAAGCTTCGCGAGATCATGCAGAAATGGCCCCTTCTCTCGAAGGCTCATGCCGAGACCGAGGCCTGAACCGGTTCGGCCAGACCCTCTTCACACAACAAATGAAAAGCGACCGCGCCGCACGGCATAATGTGCGGCGCGGTTGTCCGTTTTACGCTCGCAAACGAGAGAGAACAGTATTTCATGCCGGATCGTCTGATTTTCACAATCGCATCAACCGGGTTTGGCGTTGCCTTCCTGCATGCGGCCCTTCCCACACACTGGCTTCCGTTTGCCCTGACGTCGCGAGCGCGAAAGTGGACAGGGACGAAGACGTTGCTCGTGACCCTTTCGGCGGCACTGGCTCATGTCCTTTTTACCATCGTTCTGGGAGGATTGGTCTTCTGGGGAGGGATGGAGCTGAGTGAGGAACTCCATCATACCTTCCACTGGATTGCCGGAGGGATCCTGATTCTGCTCGGCTCGTGGTTCGTCCTGCGTCAGGTGCAGGGACGGGAACATGGTCACCTTCGCCTGCTCGGCAAACATGCCTCGGAAATGCACGACCACGATTACGATGAACATTGCCTGGACCGGGAAGTGGCCGAACGGAAGGAGAGTGCCCTCAGTATCGGAAGTCTGGTGATGATGCTGACCCTCTCACCGTGTGAGAGCTTCCTGCCGGTCTATATGAGCGGTTCGGCATACGGATGGAGCGGGTTCCTGATGCTCAGCGTCGTCCTGCTCGTCGCCACCGTCGGAGCGATGACGCTCTTTACCATGCTCGCCCGATACGGTGTCGACCGTTTGCCTCTCGGTATACTGGAACGGTACGAAAACGGACTGCTCGGAATTCTGCTGATAATTCTCGGCTCGGTCTTTCTTGTCTGGGGACATTAAGTGTGGGAATCATCGGCCTGAGATTGCATCTGTAGGGGGCAGAAAATTTGCCCCTGGGTCTGTCGGAGAAGACACCGGATTTCCGATTGTCGAAATGGGATTTGCGAATGAGGACTGAAAGGGGTGGCTGAGTGGATGGGCGCGAGAGTACGAGAGGAGTAGGTAGCGAATCGGAATGGCAGGACAGGTTCCGTCGTCGACAATGGAAAATACCGAAGCCGAAAGCTGACTGCTGAAAGCTGATTACTCAACCTCCGGCCCCCCCGCAAAACATGAACTTCACCAACAACTGTTTGATTTCTGCCGATGACTCGTTTCAAGGTAACCGGAATGTGCTGCGCCGAGGAGACCGTTCTTCTTCGGAAGAACGTCGGTGAGGGGCTGGGCTATGCCGATCTGCTGCGGTTCGATCTGCTGAAAGGGGAGATGCTTGTCGATGCCGAACTGGATCAAGAGGCTATTGCACTTGTCGGAAAAAAGGTGAAAGAGTCCGGGATGTCGGCGGAGGTTGTGCGGGAAGGAGAAGAGGTGCGGGGGAGGGTATCGATGCGGAAGAGCCGAAACCGTTTCTTTTTTCCGACGATCATCTCCGGCATCTTTACCCTGCTCGGCATCATTGCAGCGCAGATCCCTTTTGCGGCCGAAACGGTTCTTCCCTACATCTTCTACGGTATCGCCATCGTCGCCGGGTTTCGCCTTGTCCTTCCACGCGCCTGGGTGGCGGTTCGTTCGTTCCGACCCGACATGAACCTGCTGATGACTCTTGCGGTGATCGGTGCTCTGGCCATTGATGAATGGCTGGAAGGGGCGGTCATCTCTTTTCTCTTCGCTCTCTCCCTGTTGCTTGAATCCTGGAGTCTCGGTCGTGCCCGCAACGCCGTTGCCGCGTTGATGGAGTCGGCTCCCCGCATTGCCCGTCGCGTGGTCGGTTCCGGTCAATACGAAGAGATCGATCCGTCGAACGTAAATATCGGCGACCTCCTTCTGGTGAAGCCGGGCGAACGTTTCCCGGTTGACGGACGTGTGGCTGCCGGAGGAGGAAATGTCGATCAGGCACCGATTACAGGGGAGAGCATCCCGGTCGGGAAGGGCTTTGCCGATCAGGTCTATGCCGGCACCGTCAGTCTTGACGGAGCGCTGCAGATCGTCGCCACGCGACCGGCAAGCGATTCTACGTTTGCCCGCATCCTTGCAATGGTGGAGGATGCCGGGAGCAGACGTTCCCGTTCGGAACGGTGGGTGGAACGCTTTGCCCGCATCTATACTCCCCTGATCCTTCTTCTTGCCGTGCTGGTGATGGTGGTTCCCCCCCTTGCCTTCGGCGGCGATTGGGGAGAATGGCTCTATCGCGGACTCGTCGTGCTGGTCATCGGCTGTCCATGTGCTCTGGTGATCTCGACACCGGTCGGTATCGTCGCCGGTCTGGCAGCCGCCGCACGACAGGGAGTGCTGATCAAGGGGGGAGAATATCTGGAGATTCCCGCCCAGATCAGGGTGATCGCCTTCGACAAGACCGGGACGCTGACGCGGGGTGAACCGGAAATTACGACGCTCCTTCCGCTGAACGGACATGACGAGCGTGAGCTTCTGGTCCGGGCGACGGCACTGGAAGCAAACAGCACCCATCCTCTCTCACGCGCCATCATGGCCCGTGCCGACGCGCTCGGTATCAGTCCGGCACGATCGGAAGGGTACAGAAGAATTGAAGGAAAAGGGACGGTGGCCCTGATCGAAGGTCGGGAATATCGTCTCGGTTCCCGTTCGTTTCTGTCGGAGTGGGAACAGACGACGATGTAGGTGGAGGAACGGGCCGACGATCTTGCCGGTCGCGGGGCAAGCGTTGTGGCTATCGGGAGCGAGCGGCATGTCTGCGGATTGATCGGCATCACCGATACGCTTCGTCCGGAGACTCCGGAGGCAATTTCCTCATTGAGGGATCTCGGCGTCGGGAGCGTGATGCTGACCGGGGATAACAACGTGACGGCGGCGAACATCGGACGGGAGGCAGGACTGGACAAGTGGTACGCACAGCTTCTTCCCGATGAGAAGGTCGGACTGCTGGAAAAACTTGTCGAGGAGCACAAGGTGGTGGCAATGGTCGGCGACGGGATCAACGACGCCCCGGCAATGGCCCGCTCCTCGCTCGGCATAGCGATGGGCATGGCCGGAACGGATGTTGCACTGGAGACGGCCGACATTGCCCTGATGTCGGACGATCTCTCCCGCATCCCCTGGCTGATCGGCCACTCCCGCCGGACGCTGAACGTGATCCGCTGGAACGTCGCGATCGCCCTCGGCATCAAACTGATCTTCTTCGCCGCCGCCCTCCTCGGCTTCGCCACACTCTGGGGAGCAATCGTCGCCGACATCGGGGCAACGCTCCTGGTGACGACGAATGCGCTTCGATTGTTGAGAAGTTGAAGAGTCGAGAGTCAAGGAGTCGAGTAGTTGAATGGTTGAATAGTTTCTTGCTCACTGCTCACTGCTGATAGCTCGGCGTCAAGAGTCGAGAGTTCGGAGTCGAGTAGTTGAATGGTTGAATAGTTTCTTGCTCACTGCTCACTGCTCACTGCTCACTGCTGATAGCTCGGCGTCAAGAGTCGAGAGTTCGGAGTCGA
>CAMLOB010000345.1 GCA_946481475.1 uncultured Chlorobiota bacterium
CCACCATCCGGGCGAAGAGACCGTTGCGGGCGACCAGTTCGTCGTAGCGGCCGTACTCGACGATCTTTCCCTTGCGGATCACCGCCACCTGATCGACGTTCCGGACGGTGCTGAGCCGGTGGGCGATCACCATCGTCGTTCGGTTCCGCATCACCCGTTGCAACGCTTCCTGCACCAGGCGTTCCGACTCGGTATCCAGAGCGCTTGTCGCCTCATCAAGGATCAGAACCCTGGGGTTCCTGAGGATGGCCCGGGCAATCGCAATCCGTTGACGCTGCCCGCCGGAAAGCTGGATCCCCCGCTCCCCGACAATCGTTTCGAAGCCGTCGGTGAACGACTCGATAAACTCCAGCGCGTTCGCCGCGCGGGCCGCTTCATGGACCTCCTCCTCAGTCGCGTCCGGTCTTCCGTAGAGGATGTTCTCCATGATCGTCCCGCCGAAGAGAATCACCTCCTGCGGAACGATTGCCACCATCTCACGGAACTCACCGAGCGGTATGCTCTCCGACGGTTTCCCGTCGATCAGAATTTCCCCGCTGTCAGGCCGGTAGAACCGGAGCAGGAGATTCGTCAGCGTCGTCTTTCCTCCACCCGACGGGCCGACCACGGCAAGACTGGTTCCGGGCGGAATCCGGAAGGAGATATCGTCGAGGACGTTGACTTCCGGTCGGGTGGGATAGGAGAACGTGACGTCGATAAACCGGATATCTCCTTCGTAACCGGGAGGGAGGGCTTCCGGCCTCTCATCGATCTGCTCCTTTATTTCTCCGAGAATATCTCTGATCCGTTCGGCCGAACCGAGCGCCCGCTGCAATCCTCCGTACAGATCGGCAAAACTCCCCATCGCCCCGCCGACAAAAGCGGCGTAGAGAACGAATGACGTCAGCTCGCCGATCGTCAGATCTCCCGACTGAACCAGCGTCCCGCCGTACCAGACCACACCGACGACGCCGCCGAAGAGAAGGAAAACGACGAAGGCGATAAACGCCCCGCGCGCCCGCGCCACCTTCAGCGACACTTCGATGATTCCATCCAGCTTGTTTGCGTATCGCTTCCGTTCCCGCCGTTCGGCGGTGAAGGCCTTCACCACGCTGATCGCCTGGAAGGTCTCCTCGGCAATCGTGTTCAGCTCCGCATACAGATCCTGCACCCGTCTGCTTGATTTGCGGATAACGCGACCGAACCCTACCGCAAGAGCGACGACCAGCGGGAGGGCACCTAAAATCACAAGGGTCAGTCGTGGAGAGGTGTAGATCACAAGCGTGATGCCGCCGATCAGAATGATCGTCTGCCGGATCATCTCCGACAACGTCGTGGTCATCGTCGTCTGGATCGCGGTGATGTCGGTCCCGAGTCTGCTGGTCAGGTCGCCGACACGGTTGCGGTGGAAGAAGTCGAGCGGCAGGTGGATCAGATGGGTGTAGAGTTCGTTCCGCAGATCGGCCAGACTTCGTTCGGAGACTTCCTGAAGAAAATAGGTCCGGACAAAACTGAAGCCGGACTGCACGATCAGAATGCCGAGAAAGAAGAGGGCAAGGTTGTTCAGGTTGCCGAAGAGACCGGGACCGGGTGACTGAACGGCGTCGATCAGTTCTCCGGTAAGTCCCGGAAAGGCCAGTCCGGCAAGGGATGAAAAGAGCAGGGCGAACATCGCCACGGAGAACTTCCAGCGGTAGGGGCGCATGTAGCGAAACAGAAACCGGAGCCCTTCCGACGACAGCTTGAAAGATCGTTTGTTCCCCTCAGCCGGTTTCTGCCCGGTGTCGTTGTCGTTCATTCGGAAGATGTTGATCGATTAAAAGCGGCCTTCGTTCTCTGCCTGAAACTTCCCCGCCCTCCCGAGACCTTCGGTGCGGTCAGCGAAGTCGGATCATCTTCTCATAGAATACGTCATTATCGACTTGCAGGCGGTAATAATATGCGCCGCTCGGAAGATCGTTCGGGATCAGAAGATCCGAGTAGAACCCCGGCTGACGGACTTCGTTCCGCACCAGCGAGATCACCTGTTCGCCGATGACCGAAAAGATGTCGAGGGAGATTCGGGCTTCATGGTCGAGCGCAAATTCGATCCGGGTGGCATCATAGAACGGGTTCGGTCGGGCTACGGCAAGCGAGGTCGTCGGAAGGGGAGCCTCCTTGCAGAGTGTCGATTCCGGCAGGGCAAGTCCGTCGGTGGCGCTCAGCAGAGTGTGGCGGAGAAGCTCTCCGGATGGAGAACCGACAATCTCCACGCTCAGACTGTCGCCGGGCAGCATCTCCAGTTCGTCGGCGCCGCCGGGAATCAGCCAGCGGGCAAGTCCATGTTCCGGCTGCAGCCCCTCGGTCGAGACGGTCCTCTGCGTTCGCCGGTTGGTGATCGCCACCTTCAGTCGGGAGAGTCCGGTTGAAGGGGAGGGGATGTCGATCTGACTCGGTTCGCCGTAAATGATCCAGGAGATAATCGAGAGGGATCCCTTGTAGGCCAGCACCTTCGGCTCTCCGGCAATCGATCCGAGCCGGGTCAGTCGCGAGATTGCCCGATTGGCGTTGACGATGCCGTAGCCGATTGACGTGTCCGGACTGGAAGCCGAACCCGACGTCTCGTACAGTATCTGCCGGATCTGCCACGGGGTCAGTTCCGGATTCGCGGAGAGGAGCAGAGCGGCGACCGATGCGGCGATCGGAGCCGCCGACGATGTTCCCTGGCTCGGACCGACGGCATTCTCTGCTGCCGACTGTGCGCCGTATATCACCGTCCCCGGCGCGCCGATATCGGGCTTCACCCGCTTCCATTGCGATGATCCGCGACTGCTGAACGGGGCGGCGTTCCCGGCGGTGTCGAGTGCGGCGACTGCCAGTGCCGAGTCCGCCTCGGCGGGAACACCGACGTAGCGAAAGGTGGAGTATTCATTCCCGGCCGATAGAACGCAGAGAAGACCGAGATGTGTGGCGTAGTTGACCCCTCGGGAACCGAACGCCGTCTTCCCGTCCAGATCGGTTTCAAGGGAATGGGGAGCCTCCGGCGGGTCGAATGTCGTATAGCCGAGCGACGTGCTGGTGATGTCCGCGCCGAGCGCCTCAAGCCACTCCAGTCCGGCCACAAAATTATCCTCCTCGATATGGCGTTCGCTCCGCACATCCTCGGTCTTTGCCAGCGCAAACGAAGCCCGGAACGCCCCCCCGACAATCGATTCGGGGAGATAGCCGGCGATCAGGCTCATGACATAGGTCCCGTGCGGTTCGGATACCACTTCTCCCTCCTCGTCATAGGTAATGCTGTCGTGGTTGACGAAATCATACTCGGCGATCACCCGGGCATCGGCAATCACCTCATGGTTCCGCCAGTCGAATCCCGCGTCCAGAATGCCGATCAGCACCCCTTCCCCGGCGATGCCGGTGCTGTGGGGGGCATCAAATCGGACCGCCCGGTTCTGTCTGGTGCTGAGTCCGTAGCGGTTGGTGATGCATCCCTCGTTTGCATACTGGAGCGAAGCCGGGGATGCCGAGCCGACCGCTTCCGGATCGACCAGCCGTTTTCCCACCGGCGGACCGCCGGTCCGGGCCGACCCCATCACCGAGACCGAGTCGACAAAGGGGAGAAGCCGGACCTGTTCATAGGTCACCGAATCTGTCCGGATCATCACCGTATTGAACCAGCGGGAGGACTGGCGGATTTCCAGGCCGATATCGAGCAGAGCACGGCGATAATCCTCGAAAATCGGCAGATCAGCGGTCGAAACAAGGCTATCGAAGGGGAGAACCTTCGCCCGGCGCCTCAAGGCCCGTTCACTCAGGTGGGCCGTAGCCGCATCGTACCAGGGGTCAGAGGGGAGGAGTATCCGGTCCGGCGTCCCCTTATCCTGCAGCCATATCCGGTAAAATCGCTCTTCCTGAGCGTGGGCTGCAAGACTACAGAGAACGAAGAGTGCGGCGACGACGAGGGGGGGATGTCCGTATCTGATAAAAGAGGTCAGTGCCATGCCTGGACGAATGGTCGAAACATTGAGAATGTGTAGATTTAGCCGACTGTCAGACGGAATATCCGTAGACTTGAAGTCCGGAATATAGCAGTATAAATATTGCCGGACGACGACCGGTTACAGTGACCGGTTACCGGGGGGGAGGGGGATGATCTCCGCACCTTCGGAATTCAAGCGATCATAACGTGAAAGCCATTAATATCGTTCAGCTCGTTTTATGAGTGAAAAGAAAACCGCAACCAGAAGCACGTCAAAACGGACATCGGCGGCAAAGAAGTCCGGTACAAACGGAAGTTCCTCGGGAAAAGGCTCTGCCGCGAAGGCTTCGTCGGCCAAAACCGGAGCCGGACGTCCCGACAACGAAACCCTGCTTGCATGGTATACCGAGATGCATCTCGGTCGACTGCTTGACGACAAGGCCGCAAACTATCTGAAGCAGGCCAAGGGCTGGAGCTATCATGCCCCCTGCGCCGGACATGAAGGAATCCAGCTTGCGCTCGGGAAATCTTTCCGTCAGGGGGAGGACTATCTCTTCCCCTATTACCGTGATCTGATGACCTCCCTTGCAGCCGGAATCACACCGTACGAGATCATTCTCAACGGTCTTTCAAAAGATGCCGACGTTGCCGGCGGCGGACGGCATATGTCGAACCACTTTGCAAAGCCGGAGATCAACATCCAGAACGTCTCCAGTTGCACCGGCAACCAGGCGCCGCAGGCAGTCGGACTTGCAAAGGCGGTGCAGTACTACGAAGCGGATGCCGTTGTCTTCTGCTCCAGCGGCGAGTCGGCAACGGCCGAGGGATTTTTCTACGAAGCGGTCAACGGGGCGACCACCGGGAAGTATCCGATCGTCTTCGTCATCCAGAACAACAAGTACGGCATTTCCGTCCCGATTGAGGAGGTCAACGCCAACCCCCGCGTCAGCGACAACTTCCGCGGATTCAGCAACCTGAAGATCATCAACTGTGACGGGACCGACGTGATCGATTCCTGGAACGCGATGCAGGAGGCCATCGAATTCGTCAAGTCGGGAGAAGGGGCGGCCATGGTTCACGCCGACTGCGTCCGGATGGGTTCGCACTCCAACTCCGATCGTCACGAACTCTATCGTTCGGAGGAAGAGCTGGAGGCGGTCCGCAAGGAGGACCCGGTTGCGAAGCTTCGGGCGTTGCTGATCGAGGAGAAGATCGCC
>CAMLOB010000346.1 GCA_946481475.1 uncultured Chlorobiota bacterium
CATTCCCTGTCCCGACCTGAATGCCTGCGGAGAGATCACCGAGGGAACGGAACTTCTCTACCGTCTGCGACGTTTGTCCCCCGACAGCATCCTGAGCGTTTCCAATCCGATCACCATTACAATTCCTCTGGTCGAGGAGATCAGCGTGGAACGGGTCGATTCCAACCGGGAACGGCTCCGGTCGGTGACCTGGGAAACGGATCAGTTTTTCTGCAGCAACCTCGAGATCGCCATCGGCAGAGGTGACGCAACGCTCTGGCAGGCACTCGGGACCGTTCCGGCATCGGCCGGAGAGTTCCGGTTTGAAGTTCCCTCCGGTTTTATCGACACAGTCAGACTCTGCATCCGCTGTGCCGAAGGGGAGGACTGCACCTTCGGATTCACCTCATTCAAGGTCAACCGGGTTGAGGGGGCCTACGTTGCGCCGAACCCGTTTGATCCCTTCGGACCGGACATCGGGGGGGATGGGGCGGCGATCGTTTACGCCCTGCAGGAACCGGGAACCGTGTCGATCACCATCTTCGACGGAGCGCGCACTATCGTCCGGAAAGTTATCGATGGAGAGAGACGCGAAGCCGGGAGAAACAGAGAATTTTGGGATGGAAGAAATTCCCTTGGTGAAATAGTTGCAAATGGGACGTATATTTGCGTTATTTCCTCCGGTGCCGGAGAACAGGTTGTCTTACCCATAGCCATTGTGAAAAGCCAGTGAACCGTCGATTTTTACAATTTTTACTCATGTTATGTCTGATGCCTGTCGGCGTCAGTGCGGTCCGGGCCTCCGGACTGGTTCCTCCCCCCCCTTCATCCGCTCTGGTCGGCGAGTTCATCCGGCAGCAGGATCCGCCTGAAAAACCGGGGAAAATGACCGTCAAGGTCGTCCGCTCGGTTGAAAGCGAGACCATCAAAGTCTGGGTCTACTTCCCGCAGGACGCCAATCCGGTCAAGGTCTCGCTCCACAATCTGCTCGGCAGGGAGATCAGTCTGGACCCGACGACATCGGCTCCGAAGGGGGAATACCTCTTCCAGTTCGACACACGGAGTCTCTCCAACGGTCCCTGCTTCGTGGTCGTCGAAGCACTGGGGCAGCGGATCACCAAGAAAATCATGCTGACCCGCTAACTTTTTCGTGCTTCTTTGTGCCCTTTGTGACTTGGTGGTGAATCCTTACCACAAAGACACAAAGAGTACAAAGGGGCACAAAGCTGACGTTCATGTCCCGAGCAGTTCCGATAGTTCTTCTTCTCCTTCTCTTCTCCACACAACTTTCAGCACAGGGGGGCTACGCCGGGAGCGCGCTGCGGCGGGCCGACGGGCCGGCGGAAGCGGCAATGAGCGGGGTGCTGAATATCTGGTCCGGGGGAGCGGGAACCCTTTTCGGCAATCCGGCCGCCCTCACCCGATTGCGGCAACCCTCGGTCGCCTTCGCCTGGTCGTTCCTGACGTCGCCGCAGAAATCCTTTCAGACCGCGCTGGCCGCACCGATCGATGAGTTTGCCGGTATCGGCATCGGCATCAGCGGCTACCGGGTCAGCGACATCGACCGGCGGACCATCACCGAGCAGTCTCTGGGTCTGACGACAAGTCAGGATCTGGCGGTGACGCTCGGCGGCGGACTCGGGATCGGACCGGGAAGTGTCGGCGGGGCGATCAGGTATCTGCGGTACGATCTCAACGGTATCGAGGGAGGATCGTGGGGAGTGACGCTCGACCTCTGCGGCATGGTCGTCTTCCGCGAGCAACTGGTTTTCGGCGTCGCAATCAACAACATTGCCGGAGCAATGAACGCCACGTACCGGGAAGGACTTCACGAACCGATTCCGACCGAGACGCGGATCACCACATCCTACATCCATCCGCTGGAGGAACGGAGCGTGACCGAACGGAAAGATCCGACCGGCACCCTTGTCCGGCGAAGTCTCACCCCCCGCACCTATATCCTGACCACAGGTGAGCTCCGCTACGACTTCATCGCCGATCCGATTGCCGGAATCGCCGTCGAGGCCGTCCCGGCACGAATCGCACCGGAGGCAAGTCTCGGCTTCCGTCTCGGAGCAAACAGTCGCGGTGACATCTCCGGCGGGTTCTTTCTGGAGACCCCGCTCGACATCGGCGACAATCCGCGGCTTTCGTTTGCCGCACGGCGGGATTACGAGCGGGGAGAGATCACGATGCATGTGGGGCTGGAAGTAGGATTGTAGAGTGCCGACAAATACCGTACGTCCAAAGAGCCCCCTTATCTACCGATCCGGATCCAGCTTCAGATTCAGCCGGATCGAATCGCTCCTGACAACCGGAAGTTCCTCCCTCTCTCCTCCTCGCCTCAGGTAGTCCATCATCGCATTCCTTTTCTCCACCCCGGATTCCTTTGCGGACAGACCGGAAGAATCGGGTCGGTCGGTCGGAATGTTTCTGATGTCTCTTGTTGAATGTGAAGAAGTCAGGGGCTGGGACGTGGTGGAAGGAGATCTCTCTTCGTTCATACGAGAAGACCCTTCGCTTATAGCAGAAGGGACAAAGGATCGAATGATCGCTGCCGAATCCTCCATAGACCTTCCCTGATCTTCCTGCCCGGCACTCTCACGCTGCACTGCCGCTTTCCGATCTGTCACGACCACAGGCAGCAATCGATCATCAAAAAGAGACGGGGCCAGAAGGAGACCGAGCAACAGACCGGCTGCGCCGACAGCGGTCACGATAGTCAGACCGAGAGATGTGCCGAAAATCGTGCCGAGCACTCCTGTCGCCCCGGCCCCCGCAACCGCCGTCGTGCCGGTCGCCTCCAGCCGGGCCAGCAGTGCAGCAGAGGGTGAGCCGGACACGGAAGGGAAGGCGGCAAGCTCTTTGTGCATCGTGTCGCGGATCAACCGTTCGGCCTCCAGACTTCCCCGCAGACCGCTGTCGCTCCGCAGAAGGCGTTCGAACTCGGCCCGGGCCTCCGGCGGCAACGTGCCGTCGAGATAGGCGGTGATCAGATCGTTCTGTTCGTTCATGGTTATCCGGTATTCTTCTGAGGGGGTCGGGTCATCACCTTCAATGCCCTTTCCTCTCTCCTCAACTCTTCTTCAACAAGTTCGCGCAGTCTCCTTCTTGCCCGGGAAGCGCGGGCCCAGATCGCTTCGGGAGATTTGTCCAGAATCACCGCAATCTCCTCGAAGGAATAGCCGCTGTAGATGTTCAGCACAAGCGTTTCGCGGTAATCGAACGGAAGACGTTGCAGACAACGCCCCACAATCTCCTCGCCGGTCTCCTGCTCGGGGATGCGGTATGACGGCATCTCCCCTTCGCTCAGGCCGTTCAACGGTTCGGTGGCCCGACGTGACTTCAGATAATCCAGACAGAGGTTGCGTGCGATACGGATCAGCAGACCGACCGGATTGCGGATCTCCTCCGGCTCTTCCCTCCCCCTCATCCCGATCACCCGAATCCAGGTCTCCTGCAGCATGTCCTCGGCAACCTGAACGTTCCCGACAAGCTTCAGACAGTAGTTGAAGACCGACTGGTTCCGCTCGGTGAAAAGCGTGTGGAAGGCGCCGTTGTCTCCGCGCAGGAACCGCCGGAAGAGATCCCGTTCTCTCTCCTGCACACGTCGGTTCTCTCCGGAACGTCTGCCGGTGCCGTTCACTGCCGTTTCCGCCTCGTTGATGGTATCTGAATTCCGCTTCCACTGTATTACTCCCGTAACTTCAGGAGTATCGGTATGACGACAAAACACGCCGGAACCTGACAGGGGTATCCCCACCCGGCCGAGTGTCAGGTTTCAATCCACCGGATCGTCAATAACGCAAGCCCGAACAACCAACCCGAGAAACCGAAGGAGACCATCATGAAACGACCGGACAACACCAACCGCCCCCTCGTACCCTCCGTACCCCTCATCTTCCTGACACTCCTGCTGGGAGGCTGCACTGATGCATTTGACCCGGCGGAACCGGAATCCGGATACGCCCTGCAGTTCGACGGCATCGACGACTTCGGCAAGTTCACCAACTACTACTACGATTCGACCGCAGTGACCTATGATGCCCTGACGATTGAACTCTGGGTGAAGCCTTTCCTCCGCGGAACAATAGCGGCTCATTACGGTTTTTACCGTCTGAATTTTCTGGAAAACGGCAGACCGAAATTTACTGTGTTGACCTATAACGGTCCTGCACCCACGATTTCCGGATCAGCCCCTCTTGCAACCGATCGATGGACACACATTGCCTGTACATACGACAACCGAACCGAGCAACTGAAGATGTACATCAATGGAGAGCTTGAGGCCACAGGGACATCCATGACCTCCACTGACAGCTGGAGGTGGGGACCGAAACTCGGACAGTTTGTTCTGGTCAAGGCCGATTCCATAGTCGGAGACGATCCGACGCCAACACTCTTCCAGGGACAACTCGATGAGATTCGTGTCTGGAGCAAAGCCCGCACAGCCGAGGAGATTCGGGCGACGATGCGCATGCGTCTCTCCGGAAATGAGGCAGGCCTGATCACCTACTATCCGATGGAGGAAGGAGAGGGAGAGATCCTGTCGGACCATGCCGGAACAAACCACGGTATGCTCAAAAATATGTGGCATGCCGATTCTCTGGGGAACAGCTATCGACCGGAGGGGGGGCCGACATGGATTTCCGTGGAGTGGCCTCATTGAACCGGCAGAGAGATCGATAACCAATCGCGAAGCGGGCCGAACAGGTTGATGCGACGGGAGAGAGACCACCCCGCTCCCCCGTCGCATCGCTATGGTATATTGACTGTGCCGACGTAACGTTCACGCTGAATCCCTTTGAAGAAGATCAGGAACCGAAAGAAGATCATGAACCCATCATCAGGCGGAATCGTTTCTCTGATGCTTGTTCTTCCCGCATTGGTTCACATGGGCTTCTCTCACTGTCAGGCACAGGAGCCGACACGATTCATCTCATCGGTCGGATACCGGATCGGCACACCTCACGCAATCGAGCGGGCCCCCGGCGTGATCAACCTGCGCCGCTTCGGGTTTGACGGTTCGGGAAGCTCGGCCAATCACACCTTCACGTTCGGCACAGGTTTGCTCTTCCCGGTACATCTCATTCCACGCTTCAGTCTTGGCGGCACGTTGCATATCGCCCACTCCTACGGTTCCTTTCTCTCGAACCCGTACA
>CAMLOB010000347.1 GCA_946481475.1 uncultured Chlorobiota bacterium
CGGCAGAACGCCGTGCGCCATCAGGTACTCGCCGGCCGGCGAATCCTTCTTGATCGATCCCGCCGGGGAAATGTGGTCGGTCGTGACGCTGTCTCCCAGCAGGGCCAGAACCCGTGCTCCGTGGATCGGGTTTGCCTTTGCCGGAGCCTCGGCGGTCATCTCCTCGAAATAGGGAGGATTCCGCACGTAGGTCGAATCCGCATTCCAGGCGAAGAGGTCGCCGCTCGGCACATCGAGGTTCTTCCAGATCTCGTTCCCTTCGAAGACGCTCTGGTAGATGTTGGAGAACATCTCGGACTTCAATCCCTGCTCCACCATTGCGCGGATCTCGGCTCGCGACGGCCAGACATCCTTGAGGTAGACCGGATTCCCCTGCGTATCATGTCCGAGCGGTTCGTTGTAGAGATCGATGTCCATCCGTCCGGCAAGGGCGTAGGCCACCACGAGGGGAGGGGAGGCCAGGTAGTTTGCCTTGACGTCCGGATTGATGCGCCCCTCGAAGTTCCGGTTGCCGGAGAGGACCGAGCAGGTGACGAGATTTCCTTTGCGGATCGTCTCGGAGATCACCTCAGAGAGGGGACCGGAGTTGCCGATGCAGGTGGTGCAGCCGTAGCCGACCACGTGAAAGCCGAGCTTCTCCAGATCGGCAAGCAGTCCGGCGTTCTGCAGATATTCGGTCACGACCTTCGATCCGGGCGCCAACGATGTCTTGACCCACGGCTTCGACGTCAGTCCCAACGCGGCCGCCTTGCGCGCCAGCAATCCGGCCGCAACCATCACCGACGGGTTCGACGTGTTGGTGCAGCTGGTGATGGCGGCGATCACGATCGAGCCGTGATGGAGCGTATGCTCGGCATCTTCCAGCGTAAACTTCACAGCCGAGTCGGCCATGGCAAAATCTATCGGGTCGGCCGGAGCTCCCGGCGATCCCCCTTCACCTTCCCAGCGGTTCGTCTGGTTCGGCGGATTCTTCAGTCCTCCCGGATTCGTGATCATCTCGACGGCATTGTAGAAGGCCGGTCGCGTCCCCGACAGAAGAATTCTGTCCTGCGGGCGCTTCGGTCCGGCGATGCTCGGCTCCACATCTCCCAGGTCGAGCTCCAGCATCTCGGCAAACTCCGGCTCGGAGGAGTCGGGCGTGTGGAACAGACCCTGCTCCTTCATGTATGCCTCTACCAGATCGGCATGTTCGCTGCTGCGACCGGTGAAGCGGAGATAGCGGAGCGTCTCGGCGTCGACCGGGAAGAAGCCGCAGGTGGCGCCGTATTCCGGGGCCATGTTGGCGATGGTCGCTCGGTCGGCCAGAGGGAGCTGCGGAAGGCCGGGGCCGTAGAACTCGACGAACTTGCCGACCACTCCGTGATTGCGGAGCATCTCGGTGACCATCAGCACCAGATCGGTCGCCGTCGCCCCTTCTTTCAGTTCGCCGGTCAGCCGGAATCCGACTACGTTCGGGATCAGCATCGAGACCGGCTGTCCGAGCATTGCCGCCTCCGCCTCGATGCCGCCGACGCCCCAGCCGAGCACACCCAGTCCGTTAATCATGGTCGTGTGCGAATCGGTTCCGACGAGCGTGTCGGGATAGGCCGGGATCGGACCCGTCGCACCGTTCATATAGCTGCCGGGGAAGACGACGCGGGCCAGAAACTCCAGGTTGACCTGGTGGACGATGCCGGTCTCCGGCGGCACCACCTTGAAGTTCCGGAAGGTGTCCTGTCCCCAGCGAAGGAACTGATATCGTTCCCGGTTCCGTTCGTACTCAAGTTCCGTGTTGATCCGCATGGCGTCCGGTCTGCCGAACGCGTCGACCTGCACCGAGTGATCGATCACCAGTTCGGCCGGCTGCAGCGGGTTGATCCGGTTCGGGTCCCCCCCCATCTTCGCCATCGCATCCCGCATTGCCGCCAGGTCGACCACGGCAGGAACGCCGGTGAAGTCCTGCATCAGAACACGGGCCGGCGTAAAGGCGATTTCCTCGACCGGGACCCCATGCGGACTCCACTTTGCCAGAGTCTCCACATCTTTTGCGGTGACCGTTCCGCCATCCTCATGGCGGAGAAGATTTTCCAGAAGAATGCGAATCGAGACGGGAAGGCGGTGCAGGTTCGGGTTGACTTCCGTCAGGTGCCCGAGTCGGTAGATCTCGAAGGTTCGATCTCCCACTTGCAGTGTTCCACGTGCGTTGAAAGAGTTTGTGCTCATACGATGCTCCGTCAATCTATGTATGTATAGCCTGATGAACGCTGTTTGCGGGGTGCGAAGAATACCGCAACAAGGAGGTCTGAAGCATGCTCTTCTGTTTGTGTTCCGTCGCGTCGGACGGGATGTGCTCCACCGGTAAGGTAAAGCGTACCAGAATACGAAATCTTCCCGAAAAGATGCAGAGAGGGGGGAAGGGGAAATCCGGGATCACACGAACTTACAGTGGAGTGCGTCGCGCGGGGTCTTGCTCCCGGCTTGTGTATCTGCGGGAAGATATCCTATTTTCTGCACGACACGGGAAATCTCATGGATCCGACATTCGCTCTCTACCGGGCACAACAACTCGATATGGCCACGCTTCGTTCCCTGTTGCGGAAACGGCGGTCGGCCGCGATACCGGAGCCGCTTGCCGAACGAATCAGGCACCGCGAACCCCGCATCCTCGAGCGGGATGCACCGGAACTCTATCAGACTTTTGAACAACTTGCCGACCATGCCGAGCGGGAACTGGAGGATGCCGGCATTACGCTTGAGGAACCTGATCAGGGGGTAACCGAACGGCTGACCTCGGCGGAGCGACTTCGGGTGACCGATTTCGCCGCTCTGCTCTGCTGGCAAGGGGGAGTGTTGAAGTACCTGGGCCGGATAGAGGAAGGTCTGGCTGCGGTCGATGCCGGCCTTGCCTGGGCCGGGCGGGGGGGGGACTTCCGCCAGAGGGCCATCCTCGGCAGGATGAAAGGGGAGCTCCTCTGGGGAAAGAACGCTCTCGACGGTATGGTGACGGTGCTGCGCCGGGCTGTGGCCGATGCACGGCAAGGGGGACACGCTCTGGAACAGGCCGGAGGACTGGCTGATCTCGGCAGTGTTCTGGGATTGCAGGGGAAGATCGAGGAGTCGGAGAAGGCGATCGAATCCGGATTTTCCCTGCTGGAGCATGAAGTTGACGGTCTTGATGAGAAACGCCTTCGCGCCCTTTTCCTGATGAATCGTGCGGCCAATCAGGAACATACCGGAGGGTTCGCGCAGAGCATCGCAACGCACCGGAAAATTCTGCGGCTGACCAGTGAGGAGCAGAGTCCGGATATTTGTGCCCGGGTCCACTACAGTCTCAGCCAGCTCTATTTCCGCATCGAGCAGGATGAAATGTCCCTTGAGGAATCGATCGGAGCCTCCCGTCTCTTCGAAGGTGCCGGTGAAATGACCGAACTTGGGTTCACAAGGATCGGAATGGCGGCTGTCCACCATCGTCTCGGCGATCTCTCCAGTGCGCTCGAGATGACGGAGCGGGCCGAATCCTGTATCGGGGTTGAAGGTTCTCCCCAGCACATCGAAGTCCTGATTCGCAAGGGGAACATCCTTTGCTGGCAGGAGAACTACGACGAGGCCGAGCAAGTGCTGCAGAAGGTGGTCGACTACTGTTCGGTGCAGAACAACCCGGTGTTCGGTCCGATCGCCCGGGGTATGTTGGCCGATGTGGCGATGCGTCGGGAGGATTACAAGCTGGCCGAACGATGCTATACCGATGTTATAGAGGGATACGAACATTCGGCGTACGAGCATCTGAGGTTGAGACTCCACCGGACAAAGGCCGTGCTGGAACAGATGCGGCTGGATGAGGCTTGGGAGACGCTGCAGGAGATCGATGAGGGAATGCGGACCTATCCCTACGATTACGTTCATCTTCTTCACCACAAGGCCCGTATCTGCGAACTGCGGGGAGACCTGCAGGAGGCCCTCCGGATCGAGCGGGAGGCGGCCAGACAGGAGCGACGGAATGTCGCGGAAAAGACGACGAAAACCTTTCAGTCGGCCCGGGTCACTGCCGACATCAGGGCACTTGAGATGGAGGTGGAGATCGAGAAGGAGCGCCGGCAGCGTGTGGAGAAGGAGCTGGTGGCGGCCGTTGTCGAGATCGGCGACCAGCGCCAGTTGATCACCTCGGCGGTGGAACAATTGCGGAAGATGATTGCCGAGAAGATGGAGCAGGAGGAGGGTGATCGGCAGATCCTGACACCATTGCGTTCTCTTCTGAAGGAACTTGACACTACCCCTTCTTCCCATGCTCTGTCGGTGGTCTTCCTTCAGGGAACCGACGACGATTTCTTCCGGCGGCTGCGTGAGCAGTGGCCGGAACTGACCTCGAAACAGGAACGATTGTGCGGTCTTATCAAGGCCGGACTGAATTCAAGGGAAGTGGAAACTCTTCTGGAACTGAAGCCGGAAGGGCTGAAAGCCCTGAGAAAGCGTCTCAGAAAAGCGCTCGGACTTGTCCAGGGGGAAAATCTGGAAAAATTCGTTGCGGAAGTATAACGGAAGCCGACGGAGCTCCGCCGCTCGGCCGAATTTTATTCCCCTGTGCCGTTCCGTCGGCTGATCTCTCGGGAAAGGTTCCCACACCCCCCGGATGCCCCCTTCTCCAATTCGTTCTCTCCTTTCTTTCCGCTCTATGTTGGGCTCTCTGTCGGGAAGGCAGAGGTGACGGGCTTGAGGAATGCAATGCTTTCCCGTTCACTGTCGCGACCGTTCGCCTTGCCGACGGAGAAATTCAATCAATGTAATTCTCATAACATTCTCATAACTGTGTTGTATCAGTTATCAGCTGTATAGCAGGGAGTTATCTATGTTCAGATATGCGGATCGCATCTGTGTGGCATTTGTGGTACTCCTTCTCCTTTCAACACAAGTCCTTCCCGCGCAGTATTCCGGCAATGCTCTCTTTCTGGATTCCACCGGGAGCTATGCGTCGTCGACCATACCGCTCGCCATGCGGATCTCGCCGGGAGATGCCTATACCCTGGAAGCCTGGGTCTACGCCGACGCGGACAACTTCGTGATCGTCTCCGGTTTCGACGGAACAAAGCGAACCTGGGGGCTGAGCGTCGGTCCCTTCGAGTACTGCGCTTCCTGCAGCGATCCGGTCTCGGTGACCCGTGC
>CAMLOB010000348.1 GCA_946481475.1 uncultured Chlorobiota bacterium
GTCTGCGCTCCGGCGCTCAGGGCATGTTCGGCCGCGCCGCTCCACTCCTCCACCGTTGCGGACATACCCCGCTTCAGCAGAACCGGCAGACCGCTTCGTCCCGCCTCTTTGAGCAACGGGAAATTCTGCATCGAACGGGTTCCGATCTGGATCATCGCCACATACCGGGATGCGATCTCCACATCGCGCGGATCGACCACTTCGCTGACCAATTGCAGTCCGTAGTCCCGGGCGATCTGGGCAGCCATCTCAAGTCCGTCGCGCCCCGGTCCCTGATAATCGTGCGGAGAGGTCCGGGGTTTGTAGGCTCCGGCCCGGACGTAGCGGAGTCCTTCGGAGGCCATGCGGGCAAAGATCGTCGCCACCTGTTCTTCGGTCTCGATGCCGCACGGACCGGCAATGATCGTCAGTCCCTCGACTCCCGAATCGTAGGCCGGCGAGTTCTCCGCCGCGGTGACATATCGGTTCTTCGATCCCGCCTCCATCACATCCTCGACGCCGGGGAACTCCCGGCAGGCTTCCAGATCGATCAATCCGGCAGGATCATCGATCATAAGAACGGTTCTTGCCGCAGAGGAGACCGGCGTAATGCCCGCCGCTCCCGCGGTCATCAGCTTCCGCTCGGCCGCCTTTATCTGCAGACCCGTTGCATCGGTCCGGAAGAGAAGAGATTTCATTGTTGCGTGTCCTTGTTCGGTCTGATATCGTTTTTATGTCCGCATCGGCACATCCGGCTCCCCTACATCAACGTGACGTCCGCAATCACGGCAAGGGCGAAGAGGATGCTGACATAGCCGTTGAGATTGAAGAAAGCAAGATCGATTTTCGAGAGATCCCCTTTTCTCAGCAACCACGCTTCGTACAGCAAAATTCCCGTCACCGCCGCCAGACCGAGCCAGAAGGGGAAATCGAGGTCGGCGGCAATTCCGAAACCGGCATAGGCGGCAACCGCCATGGTGTGGACGATCCGAACGATCCACAGGGAACGGTTCTTGCCGAAGCGGGCCGGAACCGACTGCAGTCCCTTGACCCGATCGAACTCCTCATCCTGAAGCGAGTAGTAAATATCGAATCCGGCCGTCCAGAGCGTGACGCCGAGTCCCAGCAGAACCGGTGCCCAGTGGAAACTGCCGGTCAGCGCAAACCAGACGCCGATCGGGGCGGCCCCCAGACAGGCACCGAGAACGAAGTGGGCGGCCCACGTATATCGCTTGGTCAGGGAATAGCCGTAAAGAAGGGCAAGGAGGGGAAAGGCAAGGATCCCGCAGAGCGTGTTGATCCCGAACGAGGCGGTGATAAAGACGACGGTGGCGACTCCCGTAAAGAGCCAGGCTTCCCGCACCGGTATCTTGCCGGTGGGGAGTTCACGGTGTTTTGTGCGGGGATTTTCCGCGTCGATCTCCCGGTCAACAATCCGGTTGAATCCCATGGCGGCCGTCCGTGCGCTTACCATGCAGACCAGAAGGAGAAGGATATCGACCCAGGTCAGCGTCACCTGCCCCGTCGTCACAACGACAATCGCCGAAACGGCGGCGAAAGGGAGAGCGAAGACGCTGTGACTGAACTTGATCATCCGACCGAACATCCGTGTCCGCTCGATAAATCCGGGCATTCCTTGTGATCTTTCCGACATGCGTGCAGGTCCGTGCGAGTGCTGGATAGTTGACTGTAGTACGGCACGAAGTTACGGTGACGGGGGTTGGGAAGACGCAAAGAATCGAAAACGGGCCGGGATGGGATGCATCCTGCCTGCACTGATGCATGATCAGCGGTCTGTGACGGGAGAGCCTTGCACACCCTCCCTCCTGACCCCCTCGTCCGCCGGGATGAACCCGTCGGCTACCGGGGGCAAAGGTTTTTGCCCCTTGCTACCTCCCCCCCGAAACATCAACGCCGACTCCGACGATCCGGTCGTAGGCAAGTGAGGTCTGATCCCGGTAATAGGCAAGGGCATACCAGGTATGGGATGCGTAGACGCTGTTCCCTTCCAGCAGCGTCGCCTCGGCTTTTTCCAGGATTCCCTCATCCACATTCCACTTTCCGCTGACGTACTCGTACTCGTGGACCGCACGCTTCAGCCACCCGCGGGCAAGGTAGCGGCGGGTGTCGGGATCATAGACCAGCCGCCAGTCCCAGGTCGGCGTCCAGTTGTTGAACGTGCCGACGACCGCCATGTCGTCGTAGACTTTCTCCCCCTGAATATCGAGACTGAATTCGAAGTAGACGTAGTCGTCTTCGGTACTCTCGACGTAATCGAACCGGGGAAGACCGTCGTTATCCCGCTCGGCAAAGCTTGCGAAGCGGGGCTCGTCGCTCAGACGGGTGGAGATCGGTCCGTCGATCACAGGAAAGGTGGCCAGATCGGTCAGATCAAGAACCCGGTGCTCGTTCCCCGACGGAAGATTGGAGAACTCCGCCAGGACCTTCCCTCCGTACCACGGCGACCAGGTCACCCGGTAGTCCCCTTTTTCCACAAACTTCCTGACCGCATCCTCATCGGCCACCAGCGGCTGATCCCACTTCCCCTGCTCGATCAGGTCAACTGCTCGGAAGTTCGAGCTGAAGAGACTCAGTCCGGGCGTCACCTCCACCCGGGCGTGGAGTCCTTCCTGCGCCTTGTCGGTCCAGGCACTCTCGAAGAAATCGGAGGTCATCTGCAGGCTGACGCCGGCCACCGACTCGACGGCAAAGAAGCGAAGTTCGGCGATCACACGATCTTCATTGTAGTAATCGACCACGCGGGCCAGATAATTTCCCGAGTGGAGAATTTCGATCGGACTCGATCCGCCGGGAAAGGCAACCCGGGCCTTGTAATCGTAGTTGCGGGCGGTGAAGGGGGCCGGGTCGATGATAAAATCGCCGGCGCGGAGACGGGAACGATCCTGAATGAAGACGCTGCGGGTCGGCTCCCAGTTATGATCGCAGTGGATAAGAATCAACGCAAGTGCAGGGGGGACATCGGCCACCAGATCGAGTTCGAGTGTCAGAGACTGATAGCCGAAGCCTTCGCTCGTACTTGTCGTCCCGGGAGTCGTCACCCGAAGGAACGGAGGGGCCGAACGACTCTCCTCACCATGAATCCATGCCCAGCGAACCGATATCGGCTCGGATTCCCCTTCCGGAGGGGGCTCCTCTCCCCTCTCTCCACCGGCTGCTCTGCTTGTGACGCACCCGATCCAGAGCAGACTGCAGAGCAACGCCAGGAACGTGTTACGGACGTGGGTCAACCCACTCGGCTCCATCTTCAAATACCTCTTTTTTCCAGATTGGTACATGCTTCTTCAACTCTTCGATTACACGGCGGCAGGCGTCGAACGCAGCCCCACGGTGGGGGGTGGAGACCGCCACACAGACGGCAATATCGGTTATCTGCAACGTGCCTACCCGATGATGAAGGATCAGGTTTGTCCCGCCGAACCCGGCCAGAACATCGCACGCGATTCTGTTCATCTCCTTCTCGGCCATCGGGACATACGCCTCATATTCAAGCCGGATCACCCTCCCCTGCCGCTCCCGGTTTCCGCTGGACTGCCGGACGGTACCGATAAAGAGAGCCGTTCCTCCGGCAGCCGGGTCGATAACCCGTCGGCTGATCGCGGCGACGTCGATCGGCTCGGATACTATCAGCGTTTCGATCATGGATTTCGGATCAATGTGTCGGATGCTCCGCCGGGGCTACCCTCCGGCAACCGGCGGGATCAGAGCGACTTCCGCTCCGTCGGGAACCGGATCGCCGTCGGCGGCGTAGGCGGCGTTGACCGCAAAGCGACTCGCCCCCACCAGTCGGGAGAGCCCCGGATGCCGTTCCGCCAGTGCGGACCGGACATCGGCGACGGACGTCCCGCCGGTCAGTTCCATCTCTTCCTCTTCAATTCCGGTCGCCTCCCGCGCCGGTCCAAAATACCGTATTCTGATGGTCACAGGCATCATAAGCAGAGCAATCGTATCTTTCTCCCGGTCCGCATTCGGCGACCGACGTAAGGCTATAAAAGAAAATCAAGTTAAGAAAGAGAGAATTCCGTACCCGGAACGTTGCGTTCTTTCACATGATTGATTTTGCCGGGCCTCGTCGGGATCGGCCGTTCCGACCGGAGCAGACATCGGCCGTCGTGAAACAGAGCTGAACAACATCCATGAACTTCGACATCTCAAAAACGATTGAAACGATCCAGGGGTGGATCAACGAGTTTATGGCCCTGCTGCCGAACATCGTGATCGCCTCGATCGTCTTCGCCCTCATCTACCTTGCCGGCAAGGCGATCCGGAACATTATCCTGAAACTGACCGAGAAGCACCAGCGTTCCCAGAACGTCGGGATCGTCGTCGGGCGACTCGGATTCGGTCTGACCGTGATTATCGGATTCTTCATCGCACTGATGATCGTCGTCCCCTCGATCTCGGCCGGACAATTGATCGGCGCACTCGGCATCAGCAGCATTGCCATCGGCTTCGCCTTCAAGGACATTCTGCAGAATTTTCTGGCCGGCATTCTGATCCTGATGACCGATGCGTTCAAGATCGGCGACCAGATCGTTGTGGACGATTATGAGGGGACGGTCGAGGATATACAGACGCGGGCGACGACGATCCGGACATACGACAACCGAAGGGTGGTGATCCCGAACTCCAACATGTTCACCGATTCGGTGACCGTCAACACATCCTATATGAAGCGGCGAACCCAATACGACTTCGGGATCGCCTACGACGACGACATCGACAAGGCAAAGGGGATCATGCTCCGCGTCATGCAGACAACCGAAGGTGTCCTGGCCGATCCCCCGCCGGACGTGCTGACCGTCTCGCTCGGCGATTCGAGCGTCAACATACGGGGACGCTGGTGGACCCATCCGACCATCGCCGACGTCCTCTCGGTGCAGGACAGAGTGATCTCCGGCATCAAGAAAGAATTCGACAAGGGGGGGATCACCATTCCGTTTCCGATCCGGACGGTCTATTTCAATGATGAGACGGAGCGGGAGGGCGGGAAGAGCGGGTGAGAAGTCGGGATTTTGGGGGTGGATTTGAGAGATGAGCTTTGAGAGATGAGCTTTGAGAGATGAGCTTTGAGAGATGAGCTTTGAGCC
>CAMLOB010000349.1 GCA_946481475.1 uncultured Chlorobiota bacterium
TAGGCATATTCCACTTCATACTGGCTTCCCCCCTCGACCGAACTCCAGACCAGAGAGACGATCGTCGGCTGATCGGTTGCCCCGTCGGTCGGCGAGACCGGCTGCGGTATCCCCCGATCCGGTTTCGTCGTGAATGTCCGGACGGCCGACCAGTCGGTAGCCGGGTTGCCCTCTATATCGAGTCCGCGCACACGCCAGATGTACAGCGTGGAGTAGAGCAGATTGGCCGCCACGGTCTCCGACTCCTCGGTCACGATCCCCTCGACATCCTCGAATGCCGGATCGGTCCCGTATTCCACTTCATAGGCAACCACGGCCGAGAGTGGCCGCCAGCCGAGCGTAACGTCGATCGGCTGGTCGGTCGCCCCGTCCGACGGCATATTCGGCACCGGCTGAGCAGTGGTGGTCACCGCCGCTACGATCAGCAAAAGGGAGAAAGAAATCAGTCTGTGCTTCATCATTGTATCCCGTTTATGTTATTGTGGAAGCATTCCGTACTCAATCGGATCGGCCGCATTTCGCGACCGGGATACAATGTAGCAGCGTGTGGAAACGGCGGCCGTAACGGGCGACCACCATTCGAGGAAAAGTTCGGCGATTGAGAAAAATCCCGGCCACGGTTGGAGCGGAAGCCGGCCACGAGTCTTGAAACCGTGGATTTTCAGAGGTTTTGCGGGACGTCAGGGAGACTGCATCGGACGCAATGGGGCGTTGTCGGATCCTCTCCAGCCGACTGATTCAAGGGCCGCTCACAGGAACATCCGGTTCGAGCCGCCGGAAGAGCTACGAAGGGTTGCGGTGTGGTGACGGAGCGTCGGGACGGATGGAGCCGAACGCGGAGAGGATGTCCTCATCGCTTATCTCCACATTCTTCAGCACCAGTTGCGCATCCCATTGAACAGCGGCGGCCAGGCGGTTGATCCACTCCACCTGTTCGTCGGAAACCGGGATATGTGCCGAGGCATCACGCGAGCGGACCCGTTGCAGGCAGAGATCGGGCGGAACGTCGAGGCGGATGGAGACCGTCGTGCAGACATCCTCCATCCGCCCGATCATCCTGCGGAATTCCTCGGCGGTACCGGTCGTCTCGATCACCACCTCCCGCGCATTCCGGAACATCTCTCGGAGCTTCTCCTCGACGACGGCAAACCCTTCGCGGATATACTCCGCGTCGGTGATCTCCCTCTGGCGGCGCAGTCCCTTGAAAACCGGCTCCACCCTGAAGAAGGGAATGCCGAGCGAACGTTCGATCAATCCGCCGATATACGTCTTGCCGCTCCCCTTCGGGCCGACGAGGATGTAGAGTATACCCCTGTTTCCATTCATCTTTCCCGTTTCACTCCGTCATCATGTTTGTCAGCCCGCAAAGAATGCCGTCGCCTGACCTTACCGGCTGTTGCTTCCTCAAAGCTCAAGGCTGATAGCTGAACACTCAAAGCTCACCGCTGATAGCTGAATGCTCAAATCTCACCCCTGATAGCTGAACGCTCAAAGCTCACCGCTGATAGCTGAATGCTCAAATCTCACCCCAACACCTCACTACCCCACCCCATCCCCGCCACATCGGGAAGCACGGATCGCTCCGGCTACGCCCCCCCCAGCGTCTCCTCCAGTCTGCCGATCTCGTCGCGAATCTCCGCCGCCTTCTCGAACTCCAGATTCTTCGCCGCCTCTTTCATCTGCTCCCGCAGCGTCCCGATCAGGTCACGCTTCTGGTCATCGGTCATGTACCGGAACATCGGCTCCTCGACAAGCGACAGCGTCGACTTCCGTTCTGCGTCGGCCCGCTTGCGATCACGACTTGCCTTCACATCGGCAATCGCCGTCGATTCCATGATTCTCTCGCGGGATTTCCGGACGGTTCTCGGCGTGATGTCATGCTCACGGTTGTACTCGATCTGCATCTCCCGCCGTCTCCCGCTCTCCTCGATCACCGCTCGCATCGAATCGGTGATTTTGTCGGCATACATGATCACCATCCCCCGCTCGTGCCGGGCGGTCCGTCCCGCCGTCTGCATCAGCGAACGTTCGCTCCGGAGGAACCCCTCCTTGTCGGCATCCAGAATCGCCACCAGCGAGACCTCCGGAAGGTCCAGCCCTTCGCGCAGCAGGTTGACGCCGATCAGCACGTCGTACTCGCCGAGACGGAGATCGCGCAGGATCTCCACACGCTCCAGCGCGTCGATTTCCGAGTGGATGTACTGCGTCCTGATGTTCAGGTCGATCAGATACTCGGCCAGGTCCTCGGCCATCCGCTTTGTCAGCGTCGTCACCAGCACCCGCTCCTTCTCCCCTTCCGGCCTCCCGACCCGGTCCCGTATCTCGGCGATCAGGTCGTCGATCTGGTTCTTGACCGGACGAATCTGGATCACCGGGTCCAGCAGTCCGGTCGGACGGATGATCTGCTCGACGATAACGCCACCGGAGAGCTCCAGTTCGGCGTCGGCCGGAGTAGCACTCACAAAGATGGCCTGCCCGATCCTCTGCATGAACTCATCGAACTTCAATGGTCGGTTGTCCAGCGCCGACGGCAGACGGAATCCGTGTTCGACAAGGGTCAGCTTCCGGGCGCGATCGCCGTTGTGCATCCCCCGAATCTGCGGAAGCGTCACGTGACTCTCGTCGATGATCGTCAGGAAATCATCCGGGAAGTAATCGATCAACGTCGCCGGCGGTTCCCCGGGAGACCGATTTGCCAGGATTCGGGAGTAGTTCTCGATACCGGAACAGTATCCGAGTTCCTTCATCATTTCAATGTCGAACAACGTCCGCTGCTCCAGCCGCTGCGCCTCCAGCAGTTTGTCCTGACCCCGCAACTCCTTCAACCGTTCGGCAAGCTCCTCCCGAATCTCCCCTATCGCCCGGTTCAGTTCCGGTCTGGTGGTAACGAAATGCTTGGCCGGGTAGATAATCACCGAGTTCAACTCCTCGATCACCCGTCCGGTCAGTCGGTCGATTTTGCTGAGCCGCTCGATCTCGTCGCCGAACATCTCGATCCGGATCCCCTCCTCATCCTCGTATGCCGGGATCACCTCCACCACATCGCCGCGAACGCGGAAGTTGCCGCGGAAGAAATCGACGTCGTTTCGGGAGTAGTGGATATCACTCAGTTTGTAGAGCAGGTCGTTCCGTTCGATCCGCTGCCCCTTCCTCAACTGCAGAAGCAGTGCCCCGTATGCCTCCTTCGATCCGATGCCGTAGATGCAGGAGACCGAGGCGACGATCAACACGTCCCGCCGTCCGTCCAGCAACGCACTGGTCGCCTTCAGCCGGAGCCGGTCGATTTCGTCGTTGATGTTGAAATCCTTCTCGATGAACGTATCGGTCGAGGGGATGTACGCCTCCGGCTGGTAATAGTCGTAGTAGCTGATGAAGAACTCGACCGCATTCTCCGGAAAGAAACTCTTGAACTCTCCGTAGAGCTGGGCGGCCAGCGTCTTGTTGTGACTGATCACCAGCGTCGGCCGCTGAAGCTTCTGCACCACGTGGGCCATGCTGAACGTCTTGCCCGACCCGGTGATGCCGAGGAGCGTCTGGAACCGGTCGTTCCGTTCAACACCTTCGACAAGCTGTCGGATCGCCTCCGGCTGATCGCCGGTCGGCTCGAATTCTGAAACGATCTTGAAGTCCATGACGGGAAGTTATGAATTGGGAGTGACAAGGGGATGTCAGGAGAGAACGAGGAAGTTCGATTGAGGATTTTCGATTGGCGAGTGAACCGGACGATACACACTTCGTGGCTTCTTTGTGTCTCCGCCGCGGCGGATGTCTTTGTGTTGAGTTACCACAAAGTCACAAAGGGCACAAAGAAATCACAAAGGATAGCTGTCCCCGGAATTATTCGGGGGTGTAGATGATCAGATCCTCGACACGCCCACTCTCCTTTGCCTCCAGCTTCACGTCAGCCGGAAGGACAAGGATGTGATCCCGTTTCCAGAGGTTCAGGCTGTCACGCATATCGTCACGCCTGAAATCTTCCGGATGAAACCCCCGCACCTCCCGCTCGGGGAAATAGGCTCCGAGAGGGGGAGCCATCCCCTGAATGGCGATGACCGGAGCGTCGACATCTCCCCGCGCTGCGGTCAGAACCGCCTGGCGGACTTCACGGGCCTTCGTATAGGATGGGAGGCGAATCTCGAACTGTGCGAGTGTGAAGAGGAGACAGGCGGTCAGCAACGCGATCACCGTCTGCCGATTCGCTCCGATCCCGGCCCGCTCCGAAAGGACATGCAAATAGAAGGTGAAGGCCAGACAGAAGACCGGGAAGAGATACCAGCGCAGAACCAGTGCCGGATTAAGCTGGGTATACGCAATCGCAAGGACCACACCGAGCGAGACGAAGAGACTCCCCCGCCTCAGCAGTTTCTGCCATCCCCAGATGATGCCGGCAATGATCCCGACAAGCAACAGCAACTCGATCGGCGAACTGGTCCACTTCCATTCGATCATATCCCGGAACGTCAGAAATCCGTCGACGTGCGAGTCGAGCCGGAACAGGGCGATATAGGCTTGCAGAGCATAGGATTTCAGCAGGCCCAGCTTCAGAACCCCGGCGGGCCACAGTAAAAGCATGAATCCGGTCAGCCAGGCAAGATCCACAAGCTTCGTGCGAACAAACGGCTTCCAGTCCTTACGGTTCTTCCAGAGACCGATCAGGGTCCAGAGCACAAGCATCCCGTTGAGGAAGAGACTGTACTCGACACTGCAGAGAGCGACGGCAAGGGCAAAGATGGCCAGACGTTTGATCCAGGTCTTCGACCGGTTACGCTCGTAGGCATACCAGGCCAGAGCCATCAGGGTCACCGCCAGTCCGAAGGGGACGTGCATGTTGAAGGCGCAGGCCGAGGCGATCCAGTTGGCCGAGGCGGGGACAAGAACAAACCAGGGAGTGAACAGATCGGGCTCCTTCAGGGCCAGACCGGCAAGAATCAATATCCAGAGGATCATCAGTCCGAACGTTCCGAAGCGGAGCTGATTCTCCTCCGGCATATCGGGGGCGATCGCCCGGGTAATCATCGGATGGTAGAAGGCAAACGGCGGATGGTAGTGACGGTAGAAGGCCGAGCTGCCGCTGGAACGGATCA
>CAMLOB010000350.1 GCA_946481475.1 uncultured Chlorobiota bacterium
CCAATTCCAAACTCCAGTCTGCCGTCTTCAAAATCGTTGTAGGAGATTGGATATACATAGCTACCTTGTAAAAAGAAATCGCCCAAGGGAATAGCGACTAATGCAGATACTACTCCATCTTTGACAGTCTCTTCAAACAACTTCTCGAATTCTTCCTCTTTTCCTAAAACGGAGTACAGCTCTAGTTTGATGCCAACAAAAATGATTTCCAACCAGCCATTAACAGCGATATTGCCTACCAAAAATGAATTTGTGAAGGTAGAGTTTGCGGCGGTATCAGAAGATGACTGAATTGCGAAAGACCCAGAAAACCCAACTGTAATGCCTTGAGATGCACTCGTCTTATCTTGTGAAAGGCCACCGAATAGACCGCCTTTTGCCGCAAACTCAAGATTGATGTTGCCACGTGCATCTAGGATGTTCTGGACGTTCTGACTATCAGATGTTGCTGCAAAGGGGGACTCAACATCTAAGTTTAGGCCTAAGGATAAGCCAGAGGTTCTGGCTTCAGACATCGCAAAATATGATTTCGAAGCAGTAATGTTAGGAGCTAATATGTATAGCGATGGCTCACCCAATCTTGTCTTCACCAATGGTACTAGCTTCAGCGGTTTTAGATGAGTCTTAGGGAAACCATCATCAAAAGGGATGTAGTTAGAACCATCAGGATAGCTGGACTCATCGTGAAATGGAAAATCAGTTACCAAGTTTTGAGAGTAGCTGCATTGGGCTGCTACAAGAAAGAAAAAGAAGAATGAGATAACTGACGTTCCATTTGCCAGCAAATCGTTTGAAATGAAACTCATGGTTGTTTGTTCTTGGTTAGTGGAATTTGCTCCGGCCAACTACGAATAATAGAAACAGATTGACTATCGCACTAAGGGTGCGTCTTCCTCCTCAGTCATCATGCCGAGCAGGGCTTTGCGCATCTCCGGGTCATTCGGTTTGCGCCCCAGAAAACGATAGCCCCGTGTTTCCTGTTCATCCTTGTCATACAGAAATGAACTCTCCAATTCTTCGTTCAAAATCTTTTGATCTACCATATCCATGATCAGGTTATCTCCAGCAGCGTAATTGACACGGTAACTGATTGCATAGACGATACTGCTCACGATCAACAGTGGTCCTAATGCCTGTCCGATCAGGGTCAGGAAGATCCCGGCGATAAAGAAGGGGGCAGGCTCCAGCCAGCATTCAATCAGGCGGGGATCGGCTCTTCTTCCGCCAATCTCAATGTTCCAAAAGAATGCGAGCTTCCTTCCGCTATAGTAACTGTACTGGGGTACTTCAAGTGCAGATGGCCTGTCTTTCATGGATCTATGATGCTGAATTCCCATCCACAAGAAGGCAAACAGATAGATGTACCAGCCCAAAAACTTGATCCAAATGCTGCTATCTGCGTATGCCGCATCGACTTGTGCGCCCAAGACACTAAAGACCGGAAAGACGGTAGAAAAAAGAACAAGCAAAACATAGGGCCATACCGGGATAAGGGCGAGAAAGAGGAAAGTGGCAATCACTGTAGAGAGGCGGAAATACCGTTCCCCGAAATCCTTGCGGATGAAGACCTCGATCAAGGCCCGGCAAGGGGAGGCAAAGAGATCGAAGATGCCCAGAATGACAACCTTGACAAAGCTCTCGCTACGTCCAGTCACAATACTACTGCTTCTGTTTGCGTGCTTTTCCATCAGAGGGACTCCTGAAATGTTGGTGTATAGTTCTGGTCGAATGTCGCCTTGATAAAGCTCTCGTCCGTTGAGAGCACGTTCCCCTGAAAGTGGAGATAGGCGGCCACCCGGCCCTTGTTCTTCATGCCACCTGTTTTCAGGCGCGGGAATTCCTCCGGCCTGATGATCTTGTCGATCTTGAGGCTCTTGGTCTTGGATGCAGAAAACTGACCAGAGACAGACGTTTGGCGGGACATCTCCTCAAAGAATCCCTCGCCGATCAGTTCGGAAGCATAGCGGTTCGTCTCCATGTCGGCATTGGCGTGAAAGATTTTTGTGGAAAGGGTGCCGAGAAAGCTTTTCACCCGGAAGTCGGATTTCGCGCCCCCCATGTTGGCGTGATAGTTCGGCAGGTTCTGAGAGATGTAGACCGTGGCGATCCGGGAGCTGCGGGCCGTCGCCTGATATTCGGAATCGTATTCATGGAGGAAGTTCTGCGCCTCGTCCGCCCAGAGGAAGACCGGGCGGCCATTCTCCGCGATCTGCCGTTTCTCCATCGCCCGCTGCCAGATATACTTGAACATGATCTGGCAGTCCCGGCCCACCTTGTGGTAAAGCTTGACGGGTATATCCAGCAAAATGATCTTGCCGTCGAGGCAGTCCTGTGGCGTGAACGTCGAGTCTCCCCGGCAAAAGAGGGAATAGACCGGCTCACGAAGTAAGCGGAACAGGAACCCCGAAAAGGAAAAGTCGATGACCGAGCGGGTCTTCTCAGAGAGGTGGCCGTAGGTCTCTTTAAAGAACTGGTCAATGAATTTCATCAGACGCGCAGCGGGTATGTCCCGGCAGACGGCGGCATCGTATGCCGCCTGGCTCTGGAGCGCGGCGAGATCATCGGTGGAGAGTGTCTCTTCCCAGAGGTGAACCTCCCGGGAAACCTTGTCGAGTGCCAGATCATAGGCTTTGCGGTACGCGCCCCCCGCCGGGGAGGAAGTGGTGTCGGCACCGGCGGGCAGGGTCTGCACGATGTCGTACAGATCCTGTATCGACACGCGCCCGTAGGCCAACTGGCAGAGGTCAATAACGTGGAAAATCAGCATGTCGAGCGCCGTCTCCCAGAAGGGGTCTTGCTTGGCCCCGCTGGCTTTCTCCTCGCTTGCCTGAATGACGGTTTTGAGCACCTGCACGATGTTCTCGGTATTGCCGCCCCGTCCTTCATAGGCCAGAAAGTTGAAGGTGTGCTGACCCCCGGGAGCGACGATCAGCAGGTCATCCTCCCGCCCGGCCAGCGCACAGTATTCTTCCCACATCTCTTTCTCGTCCGGCTTGACCGTCAGGACCAGTCCACCAAACCCGGCGGCAAGGTATTTGAGGGCCAGCATCCGCCCGGAACCGGACGTCTTGCCCGACCCGATCCCGCCGAAGATCTGCACCCCCTCCACGGCATTGCGAACCGTCCACGGACTACCCGCAAAATCAATCAGGGGCAGATCGAGATCGAACGAAGCCTGTAGGCCGTTTCTATCGCTCATGATCCTGGTCCCGGTCTTGTGGTGAGTCTGGTCGTGCTGTTTCCGTTCCTCCGGTATCGTCCTGCCGGTCCCTGCCGTGTGCTGCATCACGGCCTTGTCCCGGTTCTGCATGGTCCGGCGCATTGCGGTCGCCGTCAAGCCATGCCGGACGCATCTCCTTTGCCTGTTCGCGCACATATTGCGTCCTGCCGTCGCGGAATCCCTCGAACCACGGAGATTCAAGGCTTGGATGTGACAACTGCTTTGCGAGTTCAGGCAAACGTTCGGTGATGATATAGCCGTCATTAAATCCACGCGCGTAGTCGCTCTCCATCGCTTCGATCATTTCATCGTTCATAGCTAAAAGGTCTCCTGTGCATGTTCTTCGAGGTAGGCATCAATCGAGGCGCGATCGTAGAGGATGATCCGCTTCTGCGGCTGGGAAAAGCGGATTCTTCCCTCGTCCCGCAGCTTTTGCAGCGTGGTTTTCGACTTGATATTGAGCAGCCGCATGGCTTCGGTATCGTCGATCCACTTGTCAGGCTGCACACCATGTACCGCCTGCAAGCGCAACACCACCTGCTCAACCAGCGCAAAAAACGCCGCTTCTTCAAGACAGATCACGTCCATGACCAAGAATGTGCGGTTATATCTCCTGCCCGACGGAAAAATGAGGGTTCTTTCCGTCAGGAGGCTACTACAGTTCTACGACAGGGCAGACCATTCAGGCACCCGGTCGAAGGCAGTTTTCGGCAAGCGGATCAAATCCGGGAAAACGCCACACGTTGGAGGTTGTAGCGAAATGTACAGAGGTTTTCAGAGAAATGCCATCCCTGAATTCAGGGATTTTGGGGCCGAACTAAAAGGTTATTCACTGATGGAAGTTTTTGAGGAACCTCCTGAAATCTGAAAAATTCTGATAAACGAGGAGGGTGGATAAAACCAAAAGACGATACTGAGTGATGTAAGGGCAATAGGAGTTACTGCAACATTTCTCTCTAGAGAACGTTTGAGGTCTGTAGAATCACACGGTTCTCTGTGCTCAATAGATAGATTCCTTGGGAGTTTCAGCGATTTTGACTCATAATAGGTGCATAGAGGTTAGTTCGACTTGTGTTTTTCTATTTGACAAGAAGCGGTATCTCATCGTATCTTGTAGCGGAGGAATCATTCCAAACTAGGAGTCAAGTTATGAACATGAAAGTTGCCAAATCAGAAACGGCCAGAGAGAAGAAGGCAAAAGTTTTTGCCAATGAGAAAGCTTCAAAAGAGTATTGGGAGAAGATAGAGGCTGGAGAGACTCACTTTACAATTGAAGTTGACGGAGAAAAAATTGAATTTAAAATAATTGGAGTGCCGGATCGGAAATTTATGGTTCCTCAACTGTAGATTAATTGTGATCAAAAACCACCACATATAGTGGTGGTTTTTTTTTAGAGTCCATCCCAAGTAATCGTTTTCGCACAAATTTCGCAGGTTTACGCCTATGGCTTTCGATTCTGTGAGAATATCACAACTGTGTTACTGGAGATGCTTTGAAAGATCCTAGCCGTTGGGGAGATTGTGAATTCTGTTTGAAAAAATAATCTATCTGAATGTGTCAAATCTCTGAATTGTTATTTTGCGGACAGATTCTTAAAGTTGTTGATGCTGATCAGGTTGTGTTTGTCCTAAATATTACTTCCCATAAAGCCAGTATTCGGCTGCTGAATTTTCCGCTCCATTCGCATTGAATGGGGTGAGATTAAAGTTGTGGCTGTCGACTCGTAGTATATTTTCTTCGGTCCCACATTGAAGGAATATGAATATTGCCTTCCCCGCAGTTGTCATACTTCTGTTCTCCTTCCCCGGTATATTGCTGAGGTATACTTATCGCAAAGGTTTTTTTGGGAGGAGTCCAGTTGC
>CAMLOB010000351.1 GCA_946481475.1 uncultured Chlorobiota bacterium
CCCGACCCTCGACTCCCGACCCTCGACTCCCGACCCTCGACTCCCGACCCTCGACTCCCGACCCTCGACCCTCGACTCCCAACTATCCAACAACCCAACAAATACACAATACAAAAAACGGTCCCCGGCCGAGACCGATGACCGTTTTCCGTTCAGATTGTTTGATCGACGGTTTTACGCCACCGCTTCCAGTTCCTTTACGAGCTGGCGGGCGATCACGATGTGCTGGATTTCCGATGTCCCCTCATAGATCTCGGTGATCTTGGCATCCCGCAGGAATCGCTCCACCTTGTACTCCCGTACATAGCCGTAGCCGCCGTGGACCTGAATCGCCTCAAGCGCTACCTCAACAGCCGTCTTCGAGGCAAACAGTTTTGCCATTGAGGCCGCCTTGATGTAGTTCTCTCCCCGATCCTTCTTCGATGCGGCATCAAACAGCAGAAGCCGTGCCGCCTGGATCTTCACCGCCATCTCGGCCAGCTTGAACTGGATGGCCTGCAGGTTGGAGATCGGCTTGCCGAATGCCTTCCGTTCCTGCGAATACTGCACCGCCGCCTCGAACGCCCCCTGCGCAATGCCGAGCGCCTGCGCGCCGATGCCGATCCGTCCCCCGTTCAGCGTCTCCATGGCGATGTTGAAGCCCCGTCCCTCCGGACCGAGCACGTTCTCCGCCGGTACCTGAACGTCCTGGAACTGGAGCGAGCAGGTGTCGCTCGAACGGATGCCGAGCTTGTCCTCCTTGACTCCCTGCGTGAAGCCGTCCCATCCCTTCTCGACGATGAAGCAGGAGATCCCTTTGTATCCTTTCTCGCGGTCGGTCTGTGCGTAGACCAGATAGACCTCGGCGGTTGTGCCGTTGGTGATCCAGTTCTTCGTCCCGTTCAGCGTCCAGGAACCGTCCTCGTTCTGCGTCGCCTCGGTCCGCTGTTGCGTGGCGTCGGAGCCGGCTTCGGGTTCGGAGAGACAGTAGGCACCGATGATCTGACCGGTTGCCAGCGGACGCAGATACTTTTCCTTCTGATCATCGGTTCCGTACTTCTCAAGTGCCCAGCAGACCAGCGAGTTGTTCACCGACATCACCACGCCGACCGAGGCGTCAACTTTCGAGATCTCCTCCATGGCGATCACATAGCTGACCGCATCCAGACCGGAGCCTCCCCAGTCGGGAGAGACCATCATTCCGAGGAAGCCGAGTTCGCCCAGCTTTTTGATCGCCTCGTGCGGAAATTCTCCTGAAATATCCCGCTCGATCGCCGTCGGGGCCACTTCGTTCTGCGCAAAGTCCCGCGCCGTGTCGCGGATCATCTGATGGGTCTCGGTCAAGTCAAATTGAAGCATGATACTGGATCTGTTATGTGATTCGGTCTCGTATATCGTATGTCGTTCCAACGTACGGGGAGAGGGGGATCCGGGGGACCGTCGAATTTACGAGGGGGGAGGGGGTTATCCCAACAGTTGCACGGGTGTCGGTGTACCAATTCATTACCGCGGGGGAAAAGTAAACGTTTTCATTCCAGTTCCGTCCGCCCCCATCGGTTCCCGTGTTGGAACAAAGAAGGGAAAATCCCGTCCCGTGTCGAGATTCGACAGATTGCCTATATTCATTTGCAGAGGAGAGGAAGATGGAACGGAACGATTCGTCGGCGCTTTATGTAGTATTGTGTTGAGTCCGGAGGAGTTTGAAGAGGGGGAAAACACGCAATTGTCCGGCTTCACGTCCTCAACGGACGCAGCACGGAATTCGGAAGTCACCCCGACTTGAAATCCCCCGATCAGGAAGGGCAACATTCACGAATCGAGATCAACTTCTTACCACGATGTCCGCGAGGGCATCCTAAATCAGGGACAGCATCATGGAAAGCAATTTTTCCAACCGCGTTAACGATGTGATCCGGCTCAGTCGCGAGGAAGCATTGCGACTGGGACACGACTACATCGGCACAGAGCACCTCCTTCTCGGCATCATTCGCGAGGGAGAAGGGGTTGCCGTCAAGATTCTGCGGAATCTGGGGGGTGATCTCTACAAAATCAAGAAAGCAATCGAGGATACCGTCCGGGCCACCGGCGGCACGCTCACCATCGGCAATATCCCGCTGACCAAACAGGCCGAGAAGGTTCTGAAGGTCACCTATCTGGAAGCGAAACTCTTCAAGAGCGATCGCATCGGCACAGAGCATCTCCTCCTATCGCTGCTGCGGGATGACGACAATATTGCCGCACAGATCCTTTCACAGTTCGGTATCACCTACGATGCCGTCCGTTCGGAACTGGAGAACATCCAGTCGGGCAAGCCGAGCGGTTCCGGCGCTCCGGGAGGGCGCGCCGGTTCGAGCCGTTCGCGCGAGAAGCAGGACCGGGTGAAGACGCCGGTTCTGGACAACTTCGGTCGCGACCTGACGAAGCTGGCATCCGAGGACAAGCTCGATCCGGTGATCGGTCGCGAAAAGGAGATCGAACGGGTCGCGCAGATCCTCTCACGCAGAAAGAAAAACAATCCGGTCCTGATCGGCGAACCGGGTGTCGGCAAGACGGCGATTGCCGAGGGACTGGCTCTTCGCATCATCGAGCGGAAGGTCTCCCGCGTCCTCTTCGACAAACGGATCGTGACGCTCGATCTGGCCGCCCTGGTGGCCGGAACAAAGTATCGCGGACAGTTCGAGGAGCGGATGAAGGCGGTGATGAGCGAACTGGAGAAGGCCAAGGATGTGATCCTCTTCATCGACGAGCTCCACACGATCGTCGGTGCAGGGGGCGCCAGCGGTTCGCTGGACGCATCGAACATGTTCAAGCCGGCCCTGGCCCGCGGAGATATCCAGTGCATCGGCGCGACGACGCTGGACGAGTATCGGCAGTACATCGAAAAGGACGGGGCGCTCGACCGCCGCTTCCAGAAGATCATGGTCGATCCGCCGACGGTCGACGAGACGATCCAGATTCTGCAGAACATCAAGGATCGCTACGAGGAACACCACAACGTCCGCTACACCGAGGAGGCGATCATTGCCTGTGTGCAGATGTCCGAACGTTATATCACCGACAAGTTCCTTCCGGACAAAGCGCTTGACGTTCTCGACGAAGTCGGATCACGCATCCACCTCGGCAGCATCGTCGTGCCGAAGTCGATTCTTGATCTTGAGGAGAAGATCGAGGAGATCAAAGGGGAGAAGAACCAGGTGGTCAAGAGCCAGAACTTCGAGGAGGCCGCGCGCCTGCGCGATATGGAGAAAAAGTATCTGGCCGAACTCGAGGAGGCCAAGGAAGAGTGGGAGGAGAGTGCCGAGGAACGCGTCGTCGATGTGACCGAGGAGGACGTGGCCCAGGTGGTGGCGATGATGACCGGTATCCCGGTTGCGAAGATCGCACAGGAGGAGTCGGAGAAGCTTATCAAGATGGCCGAGAACCTCAGAAAGGAAGTTATCGGTCAGGACGAGGCGATCGAGAAGCTGGCCAAGGCGATCCGCCGCGCACGTGCCGGACTGAAAGACCCGAACCGTCCGATCGGTTCGTTCCTCTTCCTCGGTCCCACGGGCGTCGGCAAGACGGAGCTGGTGAAGGCCCTTGCCCGCTACCTCTTCGACAGCGAGGACGCTCTGGTCCGGGTCGATATGAGCGAGTACATGGAGAAGTTCTCCGTCTCCCGTCTGGTCGGCGCTCCTCCGGGATATGTCGGCTACGAGGAAGGGGGACAGTTGACCGAGAAGGTCCGGCGGAAGCCCTATTCGGTTATCCTTCTGGACGAGATCGAGAAGGCCCATCCGGATGTCTTCAACATCCTCCTGCAGGTTCTCGACGACGGTATCCTGACAGACAGTCTCGGTCGCCGTGTCGATTTCAAGAACACGATCATCGTGATGACCTCGAACATCGGCGTCAAGGAGATCAAGGCCGGCGGACAGATGGGCTTCATCTCCGGTGAGGAGGCCGACAAGTACGACGAAATGAAATCGAAGATCGAAGAGTCGATGAAACGGCACTTCAATCCGGAGTTTCTGAACAGGCTCGACGAGATTATTGTCTTCCGTCAGTTGACCAAGGATCACATCTTCGATATTATCGATATCCAGACCCGGTATCTGCTCCAGCGCCTGAACGCGATGGATCTGACCGTGGAGATCGAGGACAGGGCCAAGGAATTTCTGGCCGAGAAGGGGTACGACGAGAAGTACGGCGCCCGTCCCCTCAGAAGAACGATCCAGCGCTACATCGAGGATGAGCTTGCCGACCGGTTGATCCGGGGGGAACTGGAATCCGGAGGGGTGGTGACGATCGGCTTCAACGAGGAGAAGGAGGAGCTGACCTACGAGCAGAAGAGCAAGAAGCCGAAGCGGGGGAAGAAGAAACAGACGCCCCCTGACTCGCCGAAGGATGAGGGAGAGGGAGACAACGACAACGATGATGATGGAGGAGGGGATGACGGTAATTCCGACGGCGGGGATTCCGATGTGAAGTCGGAGTCCAAGGCGAAGGAAGAGATCGAGTAACCGGCTCAGGTTATCGGGTTTTAAACGGAATATCCCGGATCGCGCAAATGTGCGGTCCGGGATTTTTTATGCTCACCCGAATCAATGTCTGTATATTTGCCCGACATTTTTGTGTTCTCTCAGACCAACCATTCAAATCTACAGTACCATGAGAAGATCGGTTCTTCTGTCTTGTGTCATTGCAGGCGTTCTGTTGCTCTGTGGTGGCATATCAGTGAAGGCGCAGCAAAGTCTGTTCGGTATCGGACCCAAAATCGGCCTCTATCTGGACGGCCCCGTCTTTCTGGTCGGTGGTGTTGCGGAGCTGCCGGTGACCAGATCGTGGATATTCGAACCGGGCGTCGAAGTTGTCTTCGAGCAGAACAGCACAACCCGTCTGGTGGGAGATGCCAACATCCGCTACGCCTTCCAGGTGCGGGGTGAGGATTTCTCTCCCTATATCCTCGGCGGAGCCGGATTGGCGCTCGATATCTCCTCGCGCGGAGGAGAGACGCAGACGCAGACTGATTTTCGACTGAATATCGGGGGGGGCATCACGCTCAACACGCGGTCCAGCACGCAGTACTGGGGGGGACTGAAGATCTTCTTCGTGAGC
>CAMLOB010000352.1 GCA_946481475.1 uncultured Chlorobiota bacterium
ACTCCGACTTTCCGCTGATCGATGAGGTTCCGCTGAGCGATCCGGTGGTGATCGAGCACGTTCTGGGAGGCGACCCGTGTGGAGAAGGATCGACCATCGACACGACGGTGACCGTGACGTTCCCGCCGGGAACCTACTACATCGAGCGGCGCCTGGAGACGGGGGTAATCGATCCGGCCACGATCAACCCGACATCGACGCCGTACGGGGTGACGTATGCGAAACAGTTCCGGGACATCGTTGCCGGTGGAATCCGGGAGAAGATGCTGACCGACGACAGCGTGTCGGCGGTGCTGGACTACCTGTCGACAAATGACCTGCAGGGCCTCTACGAATACCTGGATCTGAATCTCGACTCACTTTCGACCTACGGCTATGACACGCTCACTACCGAGTGCTGCGAGGTGATCTTCCCGATCCTGAGCCCTGACTGCGGATTCAATCCCTGTCAGGACAGCACTCCGGACTTTGAAGCCTATCTCTTTGAGAAGTGGGGCGATGAGCACGGATATGATCTGAACGACTATTTCCAGTTCGACGGCGACCAGGATATCTGGCCGACGGCAGGGCGTCCCGACAGTGCGTTCAATCAGTTGATCGCGAACATGCTCGACGATACCGACACAAATAATGTTCCGCTCTACAGTTGCGGGCAGCTCTGGTCGATCTGGGTAGGTCTGGTTGATGCCTGGGAGCAGTTGAGCGATGATCCGGACAACCCCGGCAACTTCAATCCCGACTTCAACATGCTGGACGTCTTTCTCCAGGCGGCCGGCGTCTACTGGGTCGATACCTCCCACACAGCCTACGATGCCGACAACGGGTATCTCCTCTGGGCACATCGATACGTTAATAAGGATGTGCTGACAACCGAATGCAAGGACCTGACCGGATATAATACCGGTTGGCATGGTGATCCGCCGCAGGCGGACTCCGCGAGTCACTGGAAGGAAATCTACGCCTGCCGGCAGGGGGCAAACCGTCAGAACAGGAACAAACGGGTGAAGTATTTCGGTGCGACGTGTGATCTCTCCGATATTCTCGACGGGATGGGGGGGCGTCTCGACTGGGATACGATGGGCGTGGAGCACCGACAGGATTCCTGTTGGGCCCATACCGCGCAGGGGATTGAAGATCAGTGCCTGAGCCGGTGCGAACAACGGCGTGAGGAGTTCGCCTGGGGAATCGTTCGGGCCTATCAGGATTCGGGGATCACCCTCTGCTACGAGGATGCCCTCTGCATGGCCGATGCCGTCGTGGACTCCTGCCTCAGCGAGTGTAATCTGACGCTGTTCGAGTCGAACGGTCATATCGACAGCATCGGGACGATCGCTGAGCTGGAGGCGATAGATCGTGTCATTACCTGGAGGGTGGAGTTCGCCGTGCCGGTTGATGACGGGATGGGGGGGCAGTACTGTGCGAACGATACGATGGTACTCTACGAAGGACTGGTGCGCCCCTTCTCCGAAGATCTGGTCCGTATCCTGAACGCGAATATTCACGACTGGGTCCGCAACTACGGCGGAAACTTCTTCAATATCAAGGAGGCGTTGAGGGAATGTTCGGCTGATTCTCTTGTAGATCTGGTAACCGATTCCATCATCTTCCTCCCGACATTCGATTTTTATGGGGACACGACGTTTGTCCGTCCCTACTTCGAACTGCGCGATTCGTGCGAACTCTGGTATGTCTGCGACACGATCGACTGGTCGACTCTCTATCCGGAGAGGGAACATCCGATGGTGGAAAACCTCAATGCGTTTCTTGATGGATTCTGGGGGATGGAGATCGATTCGTCGGTGACCGGAACGTTCGATTGCGAACTTGATCCGCTCGACTCGGCATACATACGTGACTATGCATTCCAGGCCAATACAGCCGATCTGTACACTGACTACATTGATTCGGAGATCCTCTTTGTCAAGGGAGTTGTCGGCCCGGTTCCAGTCAGCGACTACGTGGATTTCACCACGCAGAAGGAGCGTACGATGTACTGGTCCAGTGAGTTGACCAGAAGGTTGATCGGTGATTTCCTGATTCAGGGAACGAACGGCAATACGGATGAGGTGTGGTTTACCACGTATGCCGATTGTGGTCCGTTGCTATCCGGCAATGAGAAGTTCCTTGACTTCGAACATGGCATGTTGACGGGTGCAGGATGTAGTACCGACCATATCTATCGTTCAACCTATGAAGATACCTTCAGTGGAGATACCACCGGTCGTGGTCTTCCCCATGTCGGATTACAGCCCGGATCACCGTATGGTTCCGGAAACAACACGCAGAAGATCTACGATGCCGTAAGAGAACCCTACACTTCACTTATCGGAAAGTTCGCCCGAACTGCCGAGGATTCTCTGATCTATATCAGTCTGAATTGGGGTGGACTTGACCTGCCCGGAGCTGATACGTGTGCTGTCTTCGGAGTAAAGTTCTACGGTGTTCCCACGAAGAAACTGAGCGACAGTGTCTGTACCGACAAATCCTGTCCGGATATCTGCTGGCGATGGTTCGATCCGGAACCGGATACGGCCGGAGCGACTCTGATCGGTCCTCCCCCCTGTGATGAAACCGCAACCCGGCGCATCCGCGGAGCAATCGATGGCAGCATCCGGCGCTGCATCGACGGGGCACTGGCCGACCTGAAGGATGAGTACGACGCCGTCTGCGGCACACCGGAGAACCTGAACGAGAGCATCGTCATAACGCAGGCCTACAGCTACACTCACTTCACCCTCTACTACTACGACCGGGCCGGACGTCTCGTCCGGACCATTCCGCCCAAAGGGGTCGATGTGCTTTCTACCGCTGAGATCGATGGGATGACCAACCCGCACCACAACCACGCCACCCGCTACGATTACAACTCGCTCGGGCAATTGATCGCCACACAGTCGATCGACGGCGGACTGACCGAGTTCTGGTACGACCGGCTCGGACGGCTCCGCTTCTCGCAGGATGCAAGGCTCCGGGCGCTGAACGAATATGCCTACACGAAGTTCGATGAACTCGGTCGGGTCGTGGAGACCGGCATCAGTTCCGACAGCATCACCGCCGACGGCTTCCTGGCCGATTCCAACATCGGCAACCGACTCTTCCCCTACAACGGCACCGAGCGGACATACATCGCCTACGACACGAGCTCCGGGATGAACTATCTTCCGCCTGCGGCGGACCCGCAGAAATACCTGCGGAACCGCGTCAGCCGGACCTGGACCGACGATGATGCCGAGACGCACTACAGCTACGACGTCCACGGCAACATCGAGTGGGTGGCGCAGGTGGTTCCCGGCTTTCCGCTGACCAACTATCTGAAGTACGACTACGATCTGATCAGCGGGAACGTTAATGAAGTCATCTACAACGAGGGACGGGTCGATGAGTTCCGCCACCGCTACAGCTACGATCGGGACAACGCGCTGACCGAGGTGGAGACCTCCTACGACGGTGTGGTCTGGGATTCCGACGCACGCTACGAGTACTATCCGCACGGCGCGCTGCGGCGGGTGGAGTTGGGGGAGGACAAGCTGCAGGGGCTGGACCTGACCTACACGGTGCAGGGACAGTTGAAAGCGATCAACGAACGGTCGCTGACGCAGGGAGACGATCCGGGAGAGGACGGAGCCGGGACCTACGGCCATGCGGCCTATGCCGCCGACTCGTTCGCGCTGGTGATGAACTACCACGAAAACGACTTCTCCAGCCAGGCCGGAACGTTCAACTCCGGCGGAGCCGACGATCTGATCGGCCTGCCGCAGTACGACGGGAACATCTCGAGCGTGGAGATCAACGTCGGGAAGACGACCGGGACGGGAGTCTACGAGGAGTTGACCGGGACGAGCTATCGGTATGATGTGCTCGGCCGTCTGGACAGCAGCCGATTCCACACCTACAACAGCGGGACGGACGAGTGGAACGCGTTCGGACAGGAGTATCTGACGACATACGAGTACGACGCGAACGGGAACATCAAGAAGCTGATCCGTCACGCGGAGGATGCGGGAGGGGGAGCGACGCAGTTGGACAGCCTGACCTATCAGTACGAGCCGGGCGTGACCAACCGGGTCGACTACATCATCGAGGCCGTGGCGGGGGACCCTCACACGGAGGATATCGAGAACACGCAGAGCATCGGGAACTACGAGTATGACGCGATCGGGAACCTGATACAGGACGTTGATGAAGGGAACATGACGCTGGAGTGGGACGCGTACGGGAAGGTGAAGGGGGTGTCCCGGACGTTCCCCGGCTCGGTGACGCAGCAGATCGACTACACGTACGACGCAGGTGGGAACCGTGTGAAGAAGCGAGTGCAGCAGTGGAGTCTGGGGAGTTGGGAGGAGACCGAGACGTACTACATGCACGACGCGGGAGGCGTGGTGGTGGCGATCTACGAGAAGGACTGTGATGCGGTGGAGGTTGTGCCTCCGGGGGGCGGCCCGGATGCCGATATGGACGGCTGGGCCGACACCGTGGACAACTGTCCGGGGATCTACAACCCTGGTCAGCGGGACAGCGACGGGGACGGTGTAGGGGATTCGTGCGACATCTGCGTCTGCGAGGTCAACCCGTTGCAGCAGGATAATGACAATGACGGCGTAGGAAATCAGTGCGATTCGATCTTCGGGATACCGCCGATTCCTCCGGTCAACGATGCGGATCAGGACGGGTGGGCGAACGACCACGACAACTGCCCGTGCACGGAGAACCCGGAGCAGGAGGACACGGACTTTGACGGGTACGGCGACAGTTGCGATGTGTGCGATTACCGGTTGGTGGAGTTGCCGATCTACGGCAGCGGCCGAGTGGGCGTGGCCCGTCCTGATATCAGTATCTTTGATGCGCCGAACACAGGTCCGGTCTACACGCGGGAGTTAGGGGAGAAGCATTACGAGTTGACCGATCACCTCGGCAATGTGCGGGCAGTGTTGGGAGATCGAAAGTTGACGAGCACTCCGGGCGCAGGGAACTACTACGCGGATGTGGAGGCGTACACGCACCAGTATCCGTTCGGGATGCCACAGCCGGGTCGGACGTGGGACGGAAGTTCATTGG
>CAMLOB010000353.1 GCA_946481475.1 uncultured Chlorobiota bacterium
GGCCTTTTCGGCCCCCTCGGGAAGAAGGATGAAGGTCATCCTGTTGTCGCCGAAGTATTTCTTCGCCTGCTCCTGAATCGTCGCCGGATTCAGTCCTTTGTAGAGTTCGCCGTACTTCAGAAGATTGACCGGATTCTCCTCGTGCTGATAGTAGAACTGAAGGCTGTTCAGCCAGAACCGGTTCTCCTGCAAACTCGTCTCCCGTTCGCGGCGCTGGATCTCCTGCACCTTCTCGATATAGCTGTTGTCCACCTTCTCGTTCTTCAGCGATTTGATGATCGACTCGACATCGGCGATCAGCTCGTCGGCCCGGTGCGGATCGCAACCGAAGAAGACCGACAGTTCATACGTCGACTCCGGATACAGCTCGTAGGAACCGAAGGCTCCGGGACTGTAGACGCCCCCCTTCTCCTCGCGCAGAGTCTCCCGGAGCTTCATCCGCAGAACCTCGATCATCGACTGGAACTTGTGGCGGTTCTCCATCGACCAGTCGAAATCGCCGGTCCAGGTCATCAGCACCTGTCCTTTCTCCTCGATCCCCTTGCGGACGACTTTTTTGATCATCCCCTTCGGAGTCTCATCGCCGATATCCCGCCAGGTCTCATCACGGTTCAGCGACGGCAGCGAGGCCAGGTAGGTCTCGACAAGCGGACGGATCGTCTGCGGATCGATGCTGCCGACGATGAAGAACGTGAAGTCGCTCGCATCGGCAAAGCGATCCTGGTAGACGGCGTAGGATTTATTCAGATCAAGCTCGTTCAACGTCTGAAGCGTCCAGGGACGGGCACGGAAATGGTAGTTCGAGGAGACGTAGCTGACCGTGTCGGAGAAGACCTGCTCCGGATTCGAGCCCCGGTTCTGCAGTACTCCTTCAAGCTGTCCGCGATAGACCTGAAATGCGGTCTCGTCCTTGCGCGGCTGCGTAAACGACAGATAGAGAAGCTGGAACATCGTCTCGACATCTTTCTTCGACGAACTTCCGCTTGCCGTCTCGTACATCTCCCCGATTCCGGTCGACGCGCCGGCTACCTTGTCGGCCAGGTACTTGTTCAGGCTGTTCAGATCAAACGATCCGATCCCTCCCTGCGAGATAATCGTCGAGGCGGTTGCTGCCGGAATAAAATCCTTGTCCGCCACGAGGGATGTTCCCCCCGGACTGTAGGCGCTCAGCCAGATCTCATCGTTCTTGAAATCGGTCGGCTTCAGCACGACGCGGGCACCGTTTGAAAGGGTCCACTCGGTGACGCCCAGCTCCTCGATCTTCTTCTCCGAAACGATCTTCCCGGTTTTCGGTCGGCTCTCCATCAGCGCACCGGCCACCGCCTCTTCGGCATAGGGCTCGATGTCGCTCTCCATCACATCCTCCACAACTTCTTCCAGATCATCCTGATCGGGCAGATCCATCTCTTCCTTCTGCGGGCCGCCGGCTGTGATCACCCGGCCGTCAGTCTTCAGCAATTCGCGGGCAAACTCGTTGATTTCGCTGAGAGATACCTCCGGCACGTACCACTGGTAAATCTTGTATTCATAATCGATGCCGGGGAAAGATTCCTCGCTCGTGAAGTTCGAGTAATACTCCCGCGCATAGTTGGTCGACTCGGTTTTGTCCTTTTCGGAATAGTACTGCTCGATGCCGGCCATCATCGAACTCTTCATCCGCGCAAGTTCCGACTCGGTGAAACCGTGACGGCGAACCCGTTCGACCTCCGTCATGATCGTCTCCAGTCCCTCCTCATACATCCCCTCCTTCACACGCGAGTTGACGAAGAACTGGCGATGCAGGCCGAGTCCGAGTCCGGCTCCGGCAAATGCGAAGAGAAAGGGTGCATCCGGTTGGCGACGAATCTCGTCCAGCCGCTGGCTCAGCATACCGGTAACCATCTGCTCCAGAAGCGTCCGCCGGTAATCGCCGTGCGTGTTCCGCGTTGTGCGGTCATGCTTGATGATGAACTGCAGAGCCGGATTGGTCGACTCCTTGTCGAACGCAAGACTGTAACGGGTTCCTTCGTGAACGGGGATGTCGTACTCGGTTCGCGGGCGCGGATTTGCAGCCTTCGGAATCGAGGAGAACTGATCCTTGATCATCTTCTCGATAACGGCCGGATCGAAATCGCCGACGGCGACGACCGCCATCAGGTCGGGACGATACCAGTCCTTGTAGAAGCGCTTCATCGCTTCGTGCGAACCGGACTCAAGAATTTCCTTCTTTCCGATCGGCTGACGATCGGCGTAGCGCGATCCGCCGTAGATCACCTTGAAATGCTCATCGCCGATCCGGGCCTCGCCGCCGCGACGCGAACGCCACTCCTCGATGACCACGCCCCGCTCGGCGTCGATCTCCTTCGGATCGAACTTGATGGTGCTCGCCCAGTCGCGAAGGATCATCATTCCTTTCTCCATCGTCCCTTCCCGGTCGGTCGGCACCTGCAGCATGTAGACCGTCTGGTCGAAGCTTGTGAAGGCGTTCAGGTCGGCACCGAACCGCATGCCGATCGATTCGAGGAAAGCGATCATGTCGTTCTTGGCGAAGTGCTCCGTCCCGTTAAAGGCCATGTGCTCGACGAAGTGGGCAAATCCGAGCTGATCCTCATCTTCCAGAACCGATCCGGCCTTCACCGCCAGGCGGAGTTCGGCCCGGTCCTCCGGTTTGCTGTTCTGCCGGATGTAATAGGTGATGCCGTTCGACAGCTTCCCGACCTTGACGGCCGGATCGGTCGGCAACGGCGCCGAGAGGGAGGAGGGCTCTCCTCCGGACTGCGCCGATGCCCCTACCGTCTGAATCAGCAGAAAGAGTAGCAGGAAGAGTGAGGTTCGTCGTTTCATCATGGTGTTATACCTTCTATTGTTGCGGAAGTTAAAAATCAAATCCCTTAAAGAACGGTCGACCGAAGTTTGCCGGGGAAGCGTCCTGCGGTCTCCATTCCTGTCTCGTGAGTCATGGCCTTGGTGATTTCTTTGTGCTCTTTGTGACTTGGTGGTAAAATCTTCCCGAGCAGGATCTGCCGTCAAGTCGCCATCCGCCGCGGCGGACATAAAGAAATCACCAGGCAATATCAAATTCGCCCTGAAGAACGCAGGCACGTATCGAACTTCGTCTGATGATTCTGTAATATAGACCCGTCGGAAAGAACGGGCAATCTTCCCGATTCGGGGAATCACACCCCGTGGCGCAGCGGCCCGTGCCCCTTGCCGAATCCCGGCGCATGACGAAGTCCCTGCCTCACATAGTTTCCAGCCTCCCGCACACTTTCTTCCAGATCAGCTCCACCGGCAAGCCGGGCGGCAATGGCAGAGGACAACGTACAGCCGGTTCCGTGCGTGTGTCGGGTCCGGATTCGTTCACCTTTGAAGAGAAGAACCCGTTCGCCGTCATAGAAGAAGTCGACAACTTCATCCTCTTCGTTCGGATCATCTCCTCCGGTAAGGAGCACGGCTTTCGGACCGAGAGCGTACAAAGTCCGGGCGATTTCCTCAAGGTTCTCTCTCCCCGTGACGTTCCTTCCGGCCAGAACCTCGGCCTCCCGGATATTCGGTGTGATGATGGTGGCCAGCGGAAAGAGCCGGGAGATCATCCCCCGGATCGCCTCTTCGGCCAGAAGCCGATCACCGCTGGTCGAGACCATCACCGGATCAAGAACTGTCGGGATTCCTTCCCCCCGCTCTTCGAGGATATCGGCTACCGCGTCGACGATCCCGGCATTCGACAGCATACCGATCTTGATCCCGTCAACCGGGAAGTCATCGAAGATCGCCTCCAGTTGTCCTTTGACGGCCTCCGGAGGGAGATCCCACACCCCTCGCACGCCGAGCGTGTTCTGGGCGGTGATGCTTGTGATTGCCGACATCCCGAAGACTCTGTGCGCCTCGAACGTTTTCAGATCGGCCTGGATACCGGCCCCCCCTCCGGAGTCGGAACCGGCGATTGTCAGTGCTGTTTTCATGCTGTCGGTTGTGACCTGATAGGGACGACAGGTTGTCGTCGTTGTTCCTTTTGTTGAGGTTGCGGAATGAAGAGTCACGCAAAGGGGGCAAAGAGCAAAGACGCAAAGAAGAAGCTTCAGATCAGCAGGGGGAGGAGTTTGCCGAGCAGGTCTTCGTTCTCCGCGAGGGTGATGCCGGCAACGCCGAAAGCTCCGGTAGCCAGACAGGAAATGCACTTCTCCGGCGAATCCATTCCTCCCAGAGCAAAGACGGGGATACTGACTGCGGCGACGCAGGCGGCAAGTCCGGAAATCCCGGCCGGTTCGATCTTCGGCTTCGAGCGGGTCGGAAAGACCGGACTGAACGTCACGTAACCGGCTCCGATCCGCTCGGCCTGTTGCGCCTCCTCAGGTGTGTGTGCCGAAGCTCCGAACGCTCCGGCAGGGATCACTCCCTCTTGCACCTCTTGCGAGGTCAGATGCCGCCACCCGATTCCTTCTATCGAGCAGGCATTTGTTATCAATGTGAGGTGCGGAGGGAGTACCATCTCGGCGATATCGTCGGCCAGTCGCGCCACCGCTTCGGCATCGTGTCCGGGATCGCGCAGCATCAGTCCGACGGGGACATCCGGGAAACGGGAGCAGACCTGAACAAAAGAGAGGAGACGGGAACGGTCTCCCGCAATGCCGATCAACCGGAACGGAGGTTTCCCCCTCCCCTCTCTATCCTCCACCTTCTCCCCCCGTCTCGATTCTCCCCTCCATCGGCGACGAAGCTTTCGCGTAGAGTCGCGTCGGTATTCGTCCGGCGTTCCGCGCAAGACGTCCCCCCTCGACCGCAAGGCGCATCGCCCGGGCCATCATCACCGGATGGTGGGCGCCGCTGACCGCCGAGTTCAGCAGGATACCGTCCGCACCAAGTTCCATTGCCAGGGCCGCATCCGATGCGGTTCCGATACCGGCATCGACGATCAGGGGTATATCGATCTTCTCCCGGATCATCCGCAGGTTATAGGGATTCCGGATCCCCATACCGGAACCGATCGGCGAGGCCAGGGGCATCACCGCAGCGCATCCCATCTCCTGAAGCTTCATGCAGGTGATCAGATCATCAT
>CAMLOB010000354.1 GCA_946481475.1 uncultured Chlorobiota bacterium
TTGCGTCGCCGGAACTCGAAATCATCGGCATCACGACTGTCGGCGGCGGCAACGCGAATACCGCTCAGGGAGGAAACTCCACTATCGGCGGTGGTATCACGAACCTTGCTTCCGGAGGGAGTGCCACGGTGGCAGGTGGCGGATTGAGCGTTGCGTCGGGAGATAATTCGACGGTCGGCGGAGGGTATCGCGACACCGCCTCGGGCAGCGCATCAACGGTGTCAGGAGGGCAGGGCAACCATGCGTCGCAGAGCTTTGCAACGATCGGCGGAGGGCAATTGAACATTGCGTCAGAGCTCCATACAACGATCGGAGGGGGATTAACAAACACTACTTCGGGATCAGTTTCGACGGTCGCAGGTGGAAGTCTCAATGTTGCGTCCGGGCAGTACACGACCGTTGGAGGAGGTACGCGCGACACTGCTTCAGGAAACAACGCAACGGTCTCAGGCGGCTCATCGAACAGGGCACTGGCGGAAAATGCAACCGTATCAGGGGGAGCAAACAACAAGGCCTCCGCAGCTCGATCGACGGTATCAGGGGGATATGTGAATACGGCTTCGGGAATCCAATCGACAGTATCCGGCGGAGAATGGAACGTGGCGTCGGGAGAAAACGCCGTGGTCGGCGGCGGTGAGGCCGACACTGCGTCGGGAGACAATGCGACCGTTTCCGGGGGTCGATTGAACAGGGCATTTGCTGAGTCCTCGACTGTGGGGGGAGGATGGAACAATATCGCTTCAGGAATCCGCTCGACGGTATCGGGGGGATACGTGAACACGGCTGCGGGAGCCCTCTCGGTGATTCCCGGAGGCTCGGGTCTGACGCTGGACTCATCTGCCGGCTACAGCTTCGGATTCCAGGGGGGAAGTGCCTCTTTCAGACCCATGACGATCTCGACGCCGGACGTGGCGGTCTTCGCCAATGTTGACCTCTGGCTTGCCAACAACGACAATGCCGGGGCAAGTCAGATACGCTTCTACGAACCGAATGCCACAACCGGTCCGTTTCCGAACGGCACGAATTACACGAGTTTTCAAGCTCGGGCACAGACGGCCGATATCAATTACGTTCTGCCGGCGGCAGCACCAACAGCCGACGGACAGGTTCTTTCGAGCACAACTGCCGGCGTGATGAGCTGGGTCAGCTTTCCTGCCGGCGCACACTCCTTCTCGAATGCGAGCAGCACAACACCAACGCTTGAGCTTGCAAACAGTGCTGCTGCTAACGATGGAACTGCACTGAAGATCAGTGACGGACGGATCCTCCTTTCAAACGCCGCCGGCGCACCAACGACGCTGCCGAACGACATTTCGGTGTACGAAGTCAATGATGGGACCGGATCTTCCACGCCTGCCGTTGCGCTGCCGACGGGAGGGAGTGCGGGACAAATTCTCTACATCTACATCTCCGATCCGGATGGTGCCACAGTAGGGGGAGTCGGTCGGACAACCGGAGACAAGTTGACCTACGTGTATGTCGCCGGAGGCTGGAAGCTGTTCCACCTGAATTAGGGAGCTGCGCGAGGGTATGGTGAAGCGTTCCTTTCAATTGCCTGCTCGATTACCGGAGCTTGCCGCTATCCTCAAGAGTTGACCTGCGGGGTTTCCCTCCTGCCCGGCAGACCTATTCGACAAAAGAACTGTACAGATCACATTATTGAAGAGCGGTAAATATTATATGGCGACACGATCAGTGAGAGACTATGTGCGAACCTTCCATGGTATTCGCTACGCTCGGTTCGTTCTACTCCTTCTCGTTCTGAGCCCGATGCTCGGTCCCTCGGCAAGAGCGCAGAACCGTGACTTGCGGGCCGAGCGACTCGTCATCGACGACAATGGTGATGACGGAGGGTGGAATACGATGACGCTCCAGGCGCCGAATCCACTCGGGCGGAATGTGCTGCTGACGATACCCGATCCGGGCACGGACACGGTGCAGTTGCTCCTGGCTCCCTACGGATCGGCCGGCGCGTGGCTGCTCGACGGGAACGCCGGGACGACGGCCGGAACGCATTTCCTCGGGACGAGCGATGCGACCGCATTGCATCTCTACGTCAACGGCGGTGTATCGAACGGCCTGATCCTGAATACAAACGGAAGCCTTCAGCGGGACACGGCCGGGGATGCCAGAGGAGACAACGGGGTCGACCTGCAGATCGATCGAACTACGGCGGACCGGGTCGCCTCCGGGGAGTATTCGACGGTGAGCGGAGGATACGGCAACAAAGCATCGGGTTCGTTCGCGACGGTGGGAGGGGGCGACGAGAATACCGCATCAAACTCCAACGCGACGGTCGGGGGAGGCGGGGACAACACCGCTTCGGGATCGTATGCAACATCGGGAGGGGGTTTCAACAACACCGCATCCGAACAGTTCGCGACGGTCGGGGGAGGCGACGGGAATACGGCATCCGCGTTCCACACCACCGTCGGCGGCGGCCAGGGGAACATCGCCTCAGGCTTATGGGGGACCGTGAGTGGGGGTCGGCACAATATTGCATCCGGCCTGTGGGCGACTGTGTGCGGCGGCGCACATGACACTGCCGCGGGAGATTACAGTGCGATTCCGGGCGGCAACGGACTCACCCTGAATGCCGGTGCCGACCGCAGCTTCGGATTCCTTGGAGGCAACACCGGCGCAAACAACATGACGATTTCGACGCCGGATGTCGCGGTCTTCGGGAACACCGATCTCTGGCTTGCCAACAACGACAGCACAGCCAGCAGGATCCGCTTCTACGAGGTCTACAACACAGCAGGCTCGTTCCCGAACGGAACGAACTACACAAGTTTCGAGGCGGGCGAGCAATCTGCCGATATCAACTATGTGCTCCCGACATCCCCCCCTTCATCGAACGGACAGGTCCTGTCGAGCACCACGGGGGGTGTGATGAGCTGGACCGATGCAGACGGGAGTGCCTGGAGTCTGACCGGGAATTCCGGACCGACACCGGGCAGCAATTTTCTGGGGACGACCGATTCGACCGCGCTGCATCTCTATGTGAACGGCGGATCGTCCAATAGCCTGATTCTGAACACGAACGGCAGTATCCAGCGGGATACCGGCGGGGACGCCCGGGGGGACAGAGCTATCGATATGCAGACCTTCCGGGATATGTCGACACAGGTTGCCTCGGGGGCGCAATCGGTCATCGGAGGTGGACGACAGAATACGGCGTCGAACGGACAGACGGTCGTCGCCGGAGGCTTCGGCAACGTGGCTTCGGGTGGTACGGCAACGGTATCCGGAGGAAAATTCGATACGGCGTCGGGATCGTTCTCAACGGTTGGAGGAGGTTTCACCAATGTCGCCTCCGGACTGTACTCAACCATTGCGGGAGGAGAGTCCAACACTGCCTCGGCGACTCGTACTACAGTGTCCGGTGGGCAATCGAACATTGCGTCGGAAGTTGCTTCTACGGTCGGAGGAGGAGTAGTGAACACGGCATCGGGACAAAATTCTACCGTTGGGGGGGGAGCAAACAATACGGCTGCGGGTAGTAACGCGGCTATTGGAGGGGGTGCGGGAAACAGCGCTTCATTGGGTAGTGCCACAGTCGGAGGGGGATCCGACAATACTGCCTCCGGAATCGGCTCAACGGTTCCCGGCGGGAGATTGAATACGGCTTCCGCACAGTATGCGACAGTCGGCGGAGGCCTGAGCGACACCGCGTCGGGAAATAATGCGACGGTCTCGGGTGGAGAGTCGAACACTGCTTCCGGAACTCACTCCACGGTCGGCGGAGGGAGGAGCAACACCGCATCGGGATCGCTTGCAGCGGTCGGCGGCGGCGTGAACAATACCGCGGCAGGGAACTACGCAACGGTTTCGGCGGGACGCGAGAACTCCGCTGCGGCAAACTATGCGACAGTCGGCGGAGGCCTGAGCGACACCGCGTCGGGAAATAATGCGACGGTCTCGGGTGGAGAGTCGAACGTCGCGTCGGGTGCGCACTCCACGGTCGGCGGAGGATGGCACAATACTGCATCCGGCATCCGCGCAACCGTCTCCGGAGGAGAATCGAATACCGCGTCGAGAGACTACTCTACGGTCGGGGGAGGATCGCGCAATGCCGCTTCGGGGAACGGTTCGACGGTGTCCGGCGGTATTTCGGATACCGCTTCGGGCACCAATTCGACGATTTCCGGGGGAGCGTCCAACCGTGCTTCAGAAACGTACGCAACAGTTTCGGGCGGCCGGCTGAACATCGCTTCGGGACCCTCCGCAACAGTGGGAGGTGGTGTGAGCAATACGGCTTCGGGAGACAACGCATCGGTTTCCGGCGGTACATCGAACGTCGCTTCGGGACTCAACGCAACGGTCGGCGCCGGATTGAACGGCGTCGCTTCGGGATCTTCCGCAACAGTCGGAGGCGGATGGAACGACACCGCTTCAGGGTTGGCCTCAACGGTTTCCGGCGGTCGGTTGAACACGGCAACCGGCCCCTACGGCACGATCTCCGGCGGCAGATCGAATGCTGCATCGGGAGACAATTCAACGGTGTCCGGCGGTCTGTCGAACATCGCTTCAGGACTTTTGGCAACGATCGGCGGCGGCGAGAGCAATACTGTTTCCGGAGGAAGCGCAACGGTATCAGGCGGTCGGTTGAATACGGCTTCGGCAGTACGCTCGACCGTCTCGGGAGGGGTAGCAAACACCGCTTCGGGAGCACAGTCGACCGTCTCGGGAGGGGAGGCGAATATGGCTTCGGGAGCACACTCGACCGTCTCCGGAGGGGAAGCGAACGCAGCTTCCGGAACACTTTCAACGGTTGGCGGCGGACTGGACAACACCGCCTCCGGATTCCGTTCAACGATTGCAGGTGGAACGCAGGGTGTCGCTTCGGGCACGTATGCATCGGTCGGGGGAGGACTGAACGATACTGCTTCCGCCTTTGGCTCAACGGTCTCAGGAGGGGAAGCGAACACGACGTCGGGAACATACTCGACGGTCTCGGGTGGAAGATTGAACAACGCAGCCGGAGACTTTGCGGCGATCCCCGGGGGGCGGGGGCTGACGTTCGATACCGCC
>CAMLOB010000355.1 GCA_946481475.1 uncultured Chlorobiota bacterium
CTTTGCCGTAGGATTTCTTCCAGGTCGGAACGAAGTCGAGCAGAAAGGCAAAGGCCGCGTGCGACTGGCGGAAGACATGATTGCGATCCAGCACCCAGCTTGCCCGGAACTTCGCCAGGTTCAGCAGCCGCACCCCCGGATTGTTGGTGATGAGTCGCATGAACTTCCAGAGAATCGACTTCGGAAGAAGTCCGAGAATCGTATCGGGCAACTGCTGGTTCTCCAGCCGGAGCGTCTGCGCCGGATTCGGATCGACTCCCCGTTCCAGATAGTTCGCCTGGTGAACGACACCCCGACCAAGAGATTTGCCCGATGCGAACGCATCGATCCATCCCACCAGATAATCGGCCCCGCCAAGCCGTTCCTCGAAACAGTCGAACATCTTCTCAAGCGAGGGGACATTGATCGCCTCGACCTGGAGCAGACCGGACCAGACCCGCTTGGTCTTCAATGTGATCGAGGTAAAATATCCCAGCATGCCGAACCCGCCGATCGCCGTCCGGAAGATGTCGGCATTCTCCTGACGCGAGCAGTGCAGGATTTCCCCTTCCGGAGTCAGCAATTCGAATTCGATGATCTGATCGCCGATCGGTCCGACGGCAAAATTGTTCTTGCCGTGGATGTTCATCGAGGCGCAGCCGCCGATCGTGGGGAACATCGTGCCGGGGACAACGGCGGGCCACCATCCGTCCTGCAGAATGTATTCCCACAATTGTTTGATCGTGACGCCCGGCTCCACTCTGATGACGCCGGTAGAGGGATCCCAGTCGAGAATCCGGTTCATCCGGGTCAGATCCAACACAATGTTCTCGCTGTTGATCGAGGCATCGCCGTAGCTTCTGCCGGCCCCCCTGAAGCCGACCGTCCGTCCGGTTCTGCGGGCCAGCGCAAAGACGTCACGAACACCTTCGAGCGTTGAGGGGCGGAAGACGTAACCGGCCGAGGAGACGCTCATCCCCCAGCCATATACCCGCTCCAGATGGTCGTCCGGCAACGGAACGCCGGGGAAAGCTTCACGCGACCATTCCGGACCGAACAGATCCGTTCGGTTCTCCTCTGCAGTATTCCGGTTCTTCGGATTCAAGGTGCCGTCTTAAATATTGATTCTCTTGAAAAGGAAGGAGGGGATCGACCGGATCACCATGCCGACGAGTCGCCACTGCCCGGGGACATAGGCGGTGTTCTTGTTCCGAAGAGCTGCGTGGACGATTTTGTCTGCGGCTTTCTCAGGAGAGATCAGCCAGAGCAGCCCGGACATCCCCTTGGTCATCACCGTATCGACAAAGCCCGGTTTGATCGTCGTGACGCTGACCCCTTTGACTTCCAGTCGGTTGCGGAGCGATTCAAGATAGGTGTTCAACGCCGCCTTGCTTGTGCAGTAGGCCGGGTTCCCTCGTCTCCCCCGATCTCCGGCAATCGACGAGATGCCGACGAGTCTCCCCTCTCCCATCCGCTCGAACCGCTTTGCCCCCTCGTTCAGCCAGGCCATCGCGCCGATCGTGTTGACCTCCATCATCAGCGCATCCTTGTCGGTGGAGTATTCGTCCGGTTCCACTTTCGGCATCACTCCTGCGGCATAGAAGACCGCATCGAGTCCGTCCAGACGTCTGGCAATGTCCTGAAAGAGAAGAGGAATCTCCTCTCTGTTCCGCACATCGTGAATTGCCGGGAAGGCCCGCTCCTCTCCCGCCGCCTGATTGATCTGGTCGCACAGTTCCTGCAACTCGTCATCCCGCCGCGCAACCACAGCCACCCGCGCTCCGGATGAAGCCAGTCGTTTTGCAATCGCCGCGCCGATCCCGGATGATGCCCCGACCACAACAGCTTTTCTGATCGGCTCAGCCATTGGCGGTCGCCTCCGACGGCTCGACCGCACGGACCGCATCGAGGGCCGATTCGATATCTGCGATCAGATCGTTCACATCCTCAATGCCGACAGAGAACCGGACCAGACCGTCGGTGATGCCGAGACGTTCGCGGACTTCCGGCGGAACCGAGCCGTGGGTCATCGAGACCGGATGGCAAAGGAGCGACTCGACGCCGCCGAGCGATTCGGCAAAGAAGAAAAGCCGGACCGATTCGCAGAACGCCTTCGCCCGATCCAGCGAGCCGAGATCGGCCGAGATCATCCCTCCGAATCCCCCCATCTGACGCTTGGCAAGTTCATGCTGCGGGAAGGACTCCAGTCCGGGATAGTTCACCGTTCTGAACTCACCATGTTTCTCAAGATAGTCGGCAATCATCATGGCGTTCGAGCAATGCCGGTCCATCCTGACCGCAAGGGTTTTCAGCGAGCGGAGCGTCAGGTAGCAATCCTGCGGTCCCGGTACCCCGCCGCACGAGTTCTGGTGGAACCCGATCTGTTTGGCGATCTCATCGTTATCGGTCACCACAAGTCCGCCGATCACATCGCTGTGTCCGCCGATATATTTTGTGGAAGAATGGAGAACAATCGAGGCACCGAATTCCAGAGGGCGTTGAAGATACGGCGTCATAAACGTGTTATCGACCACGAGATTCACCCCGGCTGCCCGGGCGATTCCGCCGATCTCTCCAAGATCGCAGAGCTTCATCATCGGATTGGTCGGCGTCTCGGCATAGATCATCTTCGTCTCCTCCCGGATCGCCCCTCGCACGTTTTCCGGATCGGTGAAATCGACGAACGAGAACTCGATGCCGTAGCGACTGATCACCTTGTCGAACAGGCGAAACGAACCGCCGTACATGTCGTCGCCGGCAACCACGTGATCTCCCGGATTCAGCAATCGCATCACGGCATCCAGCGCAGCCATGCCGCTGGAGAATGCGAAGCCGTGTCTCCCCCCTTCAAGCTCCGCAATACACGTCTCAAGTGCGCTGCGTGTCGGGTTGTGGGTGCGGGAGTATTCCCATCCCTTGTGCCGACCGATTCCCTGCTGGGCGTATGTCGACGTCTGAAAGATCGGCACGTTCACCGCACCGGTCGTCTCCTCCGGTTCCTGTCCGGCATGTATCGCCTTTGTGGCAAATTTCCAGTCCATGATGGTGGTGTCAATTCAAAATGAAAAATGAAAAATTCAAAACCCGGGTTGTCGATGGGATGAAACCGCCCGATTTCAAGGGTGCGTTACTCTCCTCCCAGTTCCCCGGCAATCCTTACCTGTGCGTCTCCTAGAGCCTGTGCGGCATCCTTCTCTCCGAGGACAGCGTAGGCCACTTCCTCTTCGAGAATCCGTTCGATGTCAAGCCATTTCGGATGAATCGGAGTAAAGCGGGAATTCTTCATCTGATCGGTAAATCCTTTCTGCGGCCCGCTCTGCAAGAACGGATCATCGGCGACCGAGAGATCGGCCGGGATAAAACCACTGTTCAATCCCTTGATGAAGGCAAGGGCCTGGTCCGGAGCCGTCAGGAAGGAGACCAGTTTCTGCGAAGCCTCTTTCCGTTCCGACTTCGCATTGACCGCCAGATACTCCCCTCCTCCGAACGAATAGGAAGGTTTCCCGCCGAACGACGGAAGAGCCCTGACCACGTAGTCCAGATCGGGATTCTCCTTGGAAATCTGTCCCATCAGCCAGGAGCCGGAAATCCAGAAAGCGATATCTCCCTTCAGGAAAAGCTGGTCGAGCTGACGTTGCTGGTCGATCCGTCCGTTCCGGGCAAGCGTCAGATACAGTTCAAGGGCTTCGATGTTCTCGGGGGAGTTCACATGGGGATGTCCGTTTTCATCCAGGACCTCGCCGCCGTTCGACCAGAAGAGAGCGAGGATCCGCTTGTAGACCCGATGTTCGTCGTTAACGGCGGCACCGAAACCGAACCGTGAGGGATTCGCGTCCTTGAACTTCGTGGTGACCTGTTCTCCCGCCCCCAGAACGTCATCCCATGTCCCGAACGTATCGGCCTGAATTCCTGCCTCTTTCAGCAACGCCCTGTTGACGTACATCGCCTGCGTGCCGACAAACCACGGGCGGGCGTAGACCTTTCCTTCCCACGTCCCTGGAGTCAGGAACTCTTTCGGGAACCTTCCGATCGAATCTCCCGGCATCGTTGACAGGTCAAGCAGAACACCTTCAGAGGCGAATTGCGCCACCCAGTCGCTCCCCAGTTCGATCACATCCGGAGCCTCTCCCGAGTTGAACATGGAGAAGAGCTTGTCCTTTCCGTTTCCCCAGTTCATATCGATCAGTTCCACCTTGATGCCGGGGTTCTTCTCCTCGAACTCGGCAATCCGCTCCTGAAGCAGACTTTTCTGCGTCGGTTCCGACCAGAAGTGGGCGAAGCGAAGGTTCACCTGGCCGGTCTCTTCCCCCTCCCCGCCTCCGCAACCGGCGATCAGCAATGCAATGAGAAGTGAAAAGAAGGGGACGATTGATCGGAAAAGACTGAAGTTGGTCATGCTTGAGATTACGTTAAGTGTTCCTGAACCGGGATCAATCTACGAATCACGGGCAAACAGAAGAAAGGCGTCTCGGGAATCGTTAACGATTCGAGAGACGCCTTGAACTTCATCACATCGTCGTTACGAACGACCGTGACACTGCTTGTACTTCTTGCCGCTACCGCACCAGCAGGGATCGTTCCGTCCCACCTTCGGCTCTTCGCGGACAACCGTCGTCACCGTCGAGGCCCGTTGCTGCGAAGCCCCTCCGGTCTGGCCGGTCGCCGCAGCCACATTCGGATCGACCGCTCCGCCCCCTCCCTGCATTCCCATATTCGTTGCGTCGTTGTGGTTGTAGCTCAGGCGTCGCTCTCCCTCTCCTCCCCGTTCCTCCTCGGCCAGTCGATCCCGTTTCGTCGGATAGAGTCCGCGTCGCCGCCGTTGCGCACGGTTCGGATCGGCCTGCGTCTGCGGTGCTTGCGGGAAATAACGGAAGGCGAACGAAGCGATATCGGCATTGATCTCGCCGATCAGCTCCACGAACATCTCGTAGGCCTCCTTCTTGTATTCGACCAGGGGATCGCGCTGACCATAGGCCCGCAGACCGATCGCCTGTTTCAGATCATCCATCTCGCGGAGATGCTCGCGCCACTTCTCATCGATCACGTGGATCAC
>CAMLOB010000356.1 GCA_946481475.1 uncultured Chlorobiota bacterium
GGTCACGCTGATCGTCCTGACCGGTATTGTTATAACGCTTCCGGTTGTGCTGATCGGCCTCTCGCTTCAGACCCACGACGGATTCTTTCACGTGCAGTGGTATGCCACCTTTGCGAAGCAGTTCTTCGGGGGCGAACTCTATCCGCGATGGATGGTCGACGTCAACGGCGGACTCGGCAGTCCGGCCTATTTCTTCTATCCCCCGTTGACCAGCTATACCGCTTCGTTCTTCGCGTTCCTGAAGCCGCTCGATCCGTTCGGGATGCAGCGGCTCGGCCTTGCCGCCACGCTGATGATGATCGCCTCCGGTCTCGGGATGCGGAAATGGCTTCGTGAGTTTTTCAGCGAACGATATGCGCTGATCGGCGGCCTTGTCTACATGCTCCTGCCGTTCCATTACTCGATGGATCTGCTGATCCGTTCGGCCCTCGCCCAGGTCTATGCCTACGTCTGGCTCCCGCTTATCCTCCTGGCGGTTCATCGTCTCGTGAAAGGGGGAAGATTTGCCCCGGTCGGACTGAGTCTTTCCTACGCCGCGCTGATCCTGACGCACGCACCGACTACGCTTCTCTTCTCCCCCCTGATTCCCCTCTACGCACTTGCCGTCTCCGAACCCGGAGACCGACTGCGTCCTCTGGCGAAGACGCTGGCCTCCCTGCTCCTCGGCGTCGGTATGTCGGCCGCCTATCTGGTGACCGCGATGACGCACCAGAAGTTCGTCAACATGGATTCGATGTTCATCGGTCCGTTCCGCTATGCCGACCACTGGCTGATCGGCCCTGACTTCTTCAACTTCAGCTACAGTGCCCAGGTCGGGATGGTGGTCCTGATCTTTGCGGTTGCGGGATTCCTTGCATGGTTCTCGCGTCGTCCTGCCGGAACGGTTGAAGAGGGAGGGAATACATCGGCACGGCGTGTCGGGCTGATGGGGCTCGTCACAATGCTCTTCTGTCTCTTCATGGTCACGCCGCTGAGCGATCCGATCTGGCGTGTCGCTCCGATGCTCCCGAAAGTTCAGTTCCCCCATAGATTCCTTGTGATCTTCTCCCTCGCTCTTGCCGTGTTGCTTCCGGTTCTCTTTATGCGAAAAGAGAGAGCCGGGAGAGCCTCTCCCTATCGTTGGGGACGAGCCGTCCTTGCCGTTGCCGTTCTCCTGACGCTTGCGTTTACCGTCAAGTATGCCGGCAGCTTCTACCGGGTGGCGATCGATCACCATCGTTCCCCCGAAACCCATCGCCAGCTCCGGGTCGGCATGGACGCCTACGAATATGTGCCGCAGGCGGCGACGGCGGTGATCCGTCCGCTCGATTATCAGTCGCTCCACAGGCTGGTGGGACGATTGAATGAAACCGAAGAGAAGTGGAGCGTGGCCGAAGGTGATGGGAGCGTGACGGTGACGCCGGACGGAAGCCGGGCGTTCGAGATCGTGACGGAGAGCGGAACGGGGATGACGGTTGATCTTGACCGGTTCTGGTATCCGGGATGGATTGTGAAGGAGGGACCGGAGGGGGCCTCCGTTACGCACTCTCCGGACTATGGTCTGGTGCGCGTGACGGTCCCGGCCGGGGATCACAGAACGAGAATTTATATGAGCGCCACACCGAGCGAGCATCTGGGAAATGTCGTGAGCGTCGTCTCCTTCGGCATCCTGCTGCTCCTCTGGGGCTGGTTATGGTGGAGGAGGAATCCTTCGTGATCTTCACGACTTGGTGGTAAAATTCGCTTGTAGTTGAGTTTACCACAAAGACACAAAGGACACGGGAAACCACAAAGTATATGCGTCCGATCTCTCTGGAAATATCGGGACTTCAGTCCTTCCGCGAACGCCGCGTGATCGATTTCGGTCCGTTGCTGCGGGACAATCTCTTCGGCATCTTCGGTCAGACCGGCAGCGGCAAATCGACGATACTCGATGCGATGACGCTTGCCCTGTTCGGTCGGGTGGAGCGGACGAAGGGGAGCTCGATTGCGAGCGCGGTCAACTCCTCCCTCTCCGATTGCTCGGTCGCCTTCCGCTTCGAAATCGAGTCGAACGGTCGCCGCGAGCGCTATCTGGTGGAACGTTCCTACAGGATCCGCAAGTCCGGTATGAAATCGGATGCACGACTGATCCGCGAATCGGACAACCCGCCGACCCCCCTTGCCGACAAGGCCTCCGAGGTTGCCGATGAACTGCACCGGATCATCGGCATCACTGCCGACGACTTCTCCCGCGCCGTCGTTCTTCCACAGGGGGCGTTTGCGGAATTTCTGACGATGGGAGGGAAAGATCGCGGGGCGATGCTGCAGCGCATCTTCGGACTTGAGGGACTGGGGAACCGCATCAATACCCGGCTTGCCGATCTGCGCCGTTCGCTTGAGAGCAGTCGCCGGGGATTCGAGGAGCGTCTGCTGTTGCTGGGGGAGTATAACGACGAAGTCCTTGCCGCACGGGAGGAGGAGTTCCGGAAGGCGGAATCCGGACTTGCCTCAAGCAGAGAGGAACTTGAGAGTGCGGAAAACCGACTGACGTCATCCGAAGAACTGTATGCTCTGATCCTCGATCGGGATACGTTGCTTGCAGGGGAGAAACTGCGGGATGAGGAACGGACACGCCTGGAAGATCTGCGGAATCGCCTTCAATATGCCGAGCGTGCGCTGGAGCTTGAAGGTGTGATGGAGAAGGGGAGGGAGACGGAAGCACGGTGGAAGGCTGCGCGGGAAGAGCTTGAGCGTGCCGAGCTGGCCAGGCGGGAGGGGGAGGCACGTCTGAAAGAGCTTCGCCGACGGAAAGAAAGGGTCGATGAGTGGAGAAGGACGGAGTTGCCGCGACTGGAGAAGGAGAGAGAAGTGCTGCGAATCGTTGCCGATCTTGACGAGCGGATCGTCCTGCTCGAACGTTCGATCCGGGAACGGGAAGCCTCTGTTGAACTATCGAGGCGTGAACTGGCCGCACACTTGCAGCAGGTGGAAGAAGCGTTCGCAGAGGAGCGGAAACTGAAGGAGGGACGGGAAGAGTTGCAGAGGGAAATCAGGGAGGATGAGAGGGAGATCGAAAGCCTTGTCGTCCGACTCCAGACGTTCAGACAACTTGAATCTCTGGCCGGTATGCAGGATGAGAAAAGGAAGAGGTTGAAGGAACTTGGGGAGGAGGAGAAGACCACCCGTGCCCGCCTTGATGGGAACCGCAGAGACATTGCCGGGAAGAAAGAAGAGGAGAAGAAACGGAGTGATGAGCGTGATGAGGCGGAGCGGGAACTGGAAAGAAAACGTCTGGAGAACGGACTTGCCGATGCCCTGCATCTGCTGAAAGAGGGAGAACCCTGTCCGCTCTGCGGATCAGTCGAACATCCCCATCCGCATCGGACCGAAGAGGTTGAGGATCTTGCCCGGTTCAGGGAGCGATGCGATGCCGCCGCAACTGCTCTGAAGGAGACGCTCGCCTCGCTGAACCTTCTTGAGCGGGATGAGGCGATGTTGACATCGACTCTGGACAATCTGAAGAAGAGACGGGAGGAGGTGGAGGACGAACTGGAAAAAGTTGTTGAAGAAACAGCGAAGATGCTCGACGGGATCGATTATGACGGAGAGGTCGGCCACGAGTCTCTGAGGAGGATGTGTGATGAGATCGCCGTCCGGCTTGAGGAAAAGCGAAGGGGAAGAACCGAAGCGGAAGAGCATCTGGCGAAGCTTGAACAAGGGCTGAACGCGGCCGCCGGTATTCTCTCCGAAGGGAAGTCGAAAGAATCGGCGTTGCGAGCCGGTATCGATTCGAACGTTGCCGAACTTGAACGGGAGAAGAATGAACGCCGAAGAAGCGCAGTGCTCCGGGAGGATGAACTCAGGGGTGCGGGAATTGCGGTGGAGACCGGAACGGTCCGGGAAGAGCTGGAACGCAGAAGGAACGAGTCGGCACGGTTGCAGGGTGAAGCGGCTGAAGTTGATGAGAACTATACTGAGGTGAGGGAACGTGTGTCGGGAGCGATCAGAGGCTACGAGGAGTGTCGCCGCCTGGCCGAGAGGGAGGAACGGAACAGAAACGAAGCGGCTGCCGAACGGGAGCGGCGGTTGGCGGAGAACGGGTTCGCCTCGCTTGAGGTCTGGGGGGAGGCCCGGCTTTCCGAAAGGGAGCGAGGAGAGATGCGGCGGAAGATCGAGGAACTTCAGGAGAAGATCGGCGGAGAGGAAAAACGGCTGGCGGAGTTGAGCCGGAAGATCGGAGGGATGACGGTGAGCAGGGAGGAGGTGGAGGAGCTTCGCAGCCACACGCAAGTTGCCGCTGAAAGAAACGAAGCCGCAATGATCGCCTTCGGTGAAGCGAAGAAGACACTGGAGGATTGCCGGAGCAAACATACCGAGTGGAAACGGGCGGAAAGCGAGAGCGATCGGGTGGAAAAGGAATATCTGGCGATGAAGCGAGTCTCGACCTTCCTTCAGGGGAATGCTTTCGTCAACTATCTGGCCGACGAACGGCTTCGGCATATCTGCCGGACTGCGTCGGTTCAGCTTGCGCGACTGACGAACGGACGACTGGAAGTGGATGCGGGGGGGAGCGACGGATTCATCGTGCGCGATTTCGGCAACGGAGGAGTGGAGCGTTCGGCAAGTTCGCTCTCCGGCGGAGAGACGTTCCTCGTCTCTCTCTCCCTTGCGCTGGCTCTCTCCGAATCGTTGCAGATGCACGGGGCACCGCTTGAATTCTTTTTCCTGGATGAAGGCTTCGGCACACTCGACAGTGATCTGCTGGAGACGGTGATGGACGCGCTGGACCGGCTCCGCGCCGATTCGCGCCGGGCCATCGGTGTGATCTCCCACGTGGAAAGTCTGCAGGAACGTATTCCGCGTAAACTGATCGTCAGCCCGGCAACGCCCGAGCGGGGGTCGGATGTGCGCGTGGAGGGATAAGGGAATGGCGATTGCCGAAGTGCGATTGTCGAATGAATCGCTTCCGACTTGCCTGGCGAACCTTCGTGTCTCCGCCACGGCGGATGCCTTTGTGGTCATTCCTGCCTGCGGGCAGATGTACCAC
>CAMLOB010000357.1 GCA_946481475.1 uncultured Chlorobiota bacterium
AACCGCAACTCACCTCGGCAAAGATTCATCCCGCAATGGAAAGCGACGAGATCGACCGGCTTGTCCGCGAACAACTGGAGAACACCGGCTCGCTCTACGCACTCGATATGGACCTTGTGCGGGAGCTTCGTCCCGAGGTCGTTCTGACCCAGCAGCTCTGCACCGTCTGCGCGGTCGGCTTCGAGACGGTCCGAAAGGCGATGATGTCGCTGCCGGAGCCGCCGGAGGTGGTCAATATCGAGCCGAAGAACCTTGCCGAAGTGCTCGACTCGATTGTCCGGATCGGAGAAATCATCGAGCGGAAAGAAGATGGAGAACAACTCCGCGAGTACTTGCTCGATTCCCTGGAGCGGATTGACCGGGCCGACGCTCCCCGCGTTCTTTTCCTTGAATGGCTGATCCCCCCTTTCTCCGCCGGACACTGGATGCCGGAACTTGTGGAGGCGGCCGGGGGCGTTCCGGTTCTGGCGAATCCCGGCTCGCACTCACGTCAGCTTTCGTGGGAGAAGATATACGCTGCGGAATTCGACGTGCTGGTCATCTCCTGCTGCGGATTCGATGTTCGGCGGACGAGAGAGGATGTGGAACGCTCCGAAGAGCTTCAAACGCTTCTGGTCCGGCGTCCCGATCTCCGCCTCATCATCTTCGACGGGAACCACTTCTTCAGTCGCCCCGGTCCGCGACTTGTGGAGAGTGCGCGGTTGCTGGCCGATGCGTTGAACGGGAAAGCTCCGGAGGGGGCCACATCCTCGATTTCGCATCCCTTTACGGAGTTAAAGAGATAAAACAAGGGGAGACACCGGTAACGATGTCTCCCCTGTGTATACTGTTTCCGATCCCTCGAAGGGGATGAACCACCAAGGCACTATCCGCCTGCGGCGGACACAAAGAAATCACAAAGGTTAGCCTTCGAGCGCGTTTGCGCCGGAGACGATCTCGAGGATTTCCGTTGTGATGGCCGCCTGACGGGCCTTGTTGTATTCCAGTTTCAGGTCGCGTGCAAGATCCTTTGCGTTCCGCGTCGCGTTGTCCATCGCCGTCATTCTCGCCCCCTGCTCGGCGGCGTTCGATTCCAGAAGAGCGTTCCACATCTGCGTGTTCAGATTCTTCGGAATCAACGCGTTCAGCAGTTCCACCGCCGACGGTTCGAAGATATACTCGATGTTATAGCCGGAGGCGGTCTTGTCCTCATGGTCTCCGACCAGCGGCTCCACCGGCAGGAACTGCTTGACGGCAATCTCCTGGCGGATGACCGAACGGAACTCGTTGTAGATCAGCTCCACCCGGTCGTAATGTCCTTCAAGGAACCGGTCCTGCACCTCGTTGACGATCTGCTGCGCAACCGGGAAGTGGAGCTCGTTGAAGATGCCGGGATACTTGCCGACGACGTTATAGCCCCGCTTGGCGAAGAAATCGACCGAACGCTTGCCGACGCAGATCAGCTCGACCGCTCCGACCCGGTTCAGTTCCTTGTACGTGTTGTTGATCCGGTACTGGGCCGCTTTCAGGATGTTGCTGTTGAACGGACCGCAGAGACCGCGATCGGCCGCAACAACGATGATGCCGACCCGGCCGACCTCACGCTGCTCGAAGAAAGGACTGATCGCACTGTCCATCGCGTCGGCGAGGTGCCCCAGAATTTCCCGGAGCTTTTCGCCGTACGGTCTGGCCCGGATAATCGCGTCCTGAGCACGGCGGAGCTTTGCGGCGGCAACCATCTTCATTGCCTGCGTGATCTTCGCGGTGTTCTGCACACCCCGGATACGACTCCGGATTTTTCTGTATTGTGCCATTCTCTGCTACGCTCTGGTCTAATGCTCTGCTGCTGTCGCTATACTGCGGCCACTTCCTGCTCGGTCACCCTGAACCCTGCCGAGAAATCGGTCAGCGTCTCGTTCAGCATCTTCGTGATCTCCTCGCTCAGCGTCTTCTCGCGTGCGATTTTCGGAAGGAGATTCGGCTCCTTCATCTTCACGTACTCCAGATACTCCTTCTCGAACCGCTTCACATCCTCCAGCGGAACCTTGTCCAGATAGCCGCTGGTACCGGCGTAGATCACCGCCACCTGCTCCTCGACCGGCATCGGGACATACTGCTTCTGCTTCAGAAGCTCCACAAGACGGGAACCGCGCAGAAGAAGCTGCTGTGTGGACTTGTCGAGATCGGAACCGAATTTCGCGAAGGCTTCCAGTTCGCGGTACTGCGCAAGGTCCAGCTTCAGCGTACCGGCGATCTTCTTCATCGCCTTGATCTGGGCGTTTCCACCCACACGGGAGACCGAGATGCCGACGTCGATGGCCGGACGGACACCGGCGTTGAACAGGCCGGGCAGAAGGTAGATCTGGCCGTCGGTAATCGAGATCACGTTCGTCGGGATGTAGGCCGACGGATCGCTCTCCTGCGTTTCGATCACCGGCAAGGCCGTCAGCGACCCGCCGCCGTACTCCTTGTCCAGCTTTGCGGCCCGCTCCAGCAGACGGGAGTGGAGATAGAAAACGTCGCCCGGATAGGCCTCGCGACCCGGAGGACGACGCAGCAGAAGCGAGATCTGGCGATATGCGGCAGCCTGCTTCGTAAGATCGTCATACACGGCCAGAGCGTGGCGTCCGGAATCGCGGAAGTACTCTCCTATCGCCGCACCGGAGTAGGGGGCGATAAACTGCAACGGCGCCGGATCCGAAGCGTTCGCCACGACGACCGTCGTGTAATCCAGTGCCCCATGGTTCTTCAGCGTCTGCACAACGTTTGCAACGGTCGACGCTTTCTGACCGATGCTGACGTAGATGCAGTAGACCGGATCGACACCGAGTGCTTTGGCCTCCTCGGTATGCGTGAACTTCTGGTTGATAATCGCATCGATTGCCACGGCCGTCTTGCCGGTCTGGCGGTCGCCGATGATCAGCTCGCGCTGTCCGCGACCGATCGGGATCATCGCATCGATCGCCTTCAGTCCGGTCTGCAGCGGCTCGGTGACCGGATAGCGCGTGATGACACCCGGTGCCTTCCGCTCGATCGCCAGCGTATGGGGCGTGTCGATCGGTCCCCGTCCGTCAATCGGAACGCCGAGCGGATTGACGACGCGTCCCAGCAGGGCTTCACCCACCGGCACCTGCGCCACCTTTCCGGTACGCTTTACGGTATCCCCTTCCTTGACGAGCTTGTCGTCGCCGAAGAGAATCACACCGACATTATCTTCTTCAAGGTTGAGCGCCATTCCCATGACGCCGTTCGGGAACTCTACCAACTCCGAAGCAAGGACGCTCGACAGTCCGTAGACGCGGGCGACACCGTCCCCCACTTCCAGAACCGTGCCGACGTCGAAGACGTCGACTTCGCTGTCGAATCCGGTCAATTGCTTGCGAAGAATCGCCGATACTTCATCCGGACGGACTTCTACCATTGTTCTTCAGCCGTTATCGTTAGTGTTAATGAATTTTCTTGACAGTGTTATAAAGCGGGAGTCCACGTCCCGGTCTCTTGAGCCAGAGCCTCGTGGAGCCGCTCCAGCTGACGCTTGACCGAGGCGTCGATCATCAGATCGTCCACCCGGGCGGTGAAGCCGCCGATCAGGTCCTGATCGATATGATACAGCGCCTTGATCTTCTGTCCGGTGATCTGCGTCAGCCGCTGCTCGATCCGTCCCTTCAGTGCATCGTCCAGCTCAATGGCGCTTGAGACGGTCGCCGTGGAAATTCCCTGATCCTTGTCGAGCTGCTTGCGGAAGGAGATCACGGCACCATGAAGGATTCCGGCCCGACCTTTCTTGGCCAGCAGGACCAGGAACCTCATGACCGCCTCCCCCACTTTTCCCTCGAACACGTTCCGCAGGAGGGCGGCTTTCGTTTCCACCGAAATAGTCGGCCTCGCGAGGAGACTCCGGAGTTCGCGGGAATTCTCGATCGCATATTCCAGCGTCTTGAAATCCTCGACGACCGTCGGGAGGATGTTCTGCTCCCTGGCGATATCCAGCATCGCCTGGGCGTACCGATGTGAGACTCTGGTTTCAATCATTGCGCTGACCTTGCTCTCCTTCTCAAGGGAATTGTCTTCTCAACGGAATTACTTGTCCAGGGGAATCAGTTCGTCACTTCGGCCGCTTCGTTCAGATAGGCGTCGACCAGTCTCTTCCCCCGCTCCTCGTCCAGCGATTCCTTCAGGATTTTCTCCGAGGCGCTCACCGCCAGCGAGGCGACTTCGGCCCGCAACTGGTTCAGCGCCTCCTTCTTGCTCCTGTCGATCTCCGATTTTGCCCGGTCGATCATCACGCGAGCCTCCTCCTCGGCCTTTCCGACGGCTCCGTCGCGGACCTTCTGGGCATACTCCCGGCTCTCGCGGAGCAGGTCCTGTGCCTCGGCCTCGGCCTTCGCCATTGCCTGGCGATTGTCGGCGATCAGTTGCTTTGCCTCCTCGCGGGCCCGTTCGGCCTGCTCGACGGCATCGTTAATGGTTTGTTCTCTCTTCTCCAGCGCCTGCGTGATCGGCTTCCAGCCGAGCTTGGTCAGCACAAAGAGAAGGATAACGAAGTTGATGATGGTCCAGAGAATAGGACCGACGTTGATATCAACCATGATTTCAGATAGTGATGGCGATGGGCCGACCCCTTGCCGGGACACCCGTTTTCTCTAACAATTCACTTCACTCGTTACCGATGCGAATAAGCGGTCTGCCGGATACATGCCGGCAGACCGCTCAATACGAAAAAAACGGTGCTGCCGGCCTATTGGAACACCAGCAGGATGCAGATAACCAGCGCGAAGAGGGCGATACCCTCGATAAGAGCGGCTGCGATGATCATCGTCGTACGGATGTCGCCGATAGCCTCCGGCTGACGTCCCTGCGCCTCAAGGGCGGCTGCGGCCAGACGACCGATACCCAGACCCGGGCCGAAAACTGTGAGAGCTGCGCCGAGACCGGCTGCGAGAAAAGCTAATCCTTGAGTCTCCATTCTGATTCCTCCGAAACAGGTATGAATGTGTGTGCTGAAGTATTATGCCGATGTAAT
>CAMLOB010000358.1 GCA_946481475.1 uncultured Chlorobiota bacterium
CGACCCGACCGATAACCGGGTGGCGGTCCGGACCGGAAGCGAGGGGTATCGGACCGATATCCTTGCCGGAGGTCATGCCCTGATTGCCGACGAACCGGTCTCGGTCGGCGGGACGAATACCGGACCGACCCCGTACGATTATCTGGTCTCGGCCCTCGGCTCCTGCACGTCGATGACGCTCCGGATGTATGCCGATCACAAGAAGTGGCCGCTGGAATCGGTGACTGTCCGGCTGCGACATGAGAAAGTACACAAGGAGGATTGCGAGACCGACGTTGAGGGGGGGAAGAACGGGAAGATCGACCGGATCGAGCGGGAGATCGAACTGGAGGGACCGCTGGACGAGGAACAGCGAAAAAGACTTCTGCAGATCGCCGACCGCTGTCCGGTCCACCGGACGCTGCACGGAGAAATCCGCGTCGATACACGACTGAAAGAAGCCGATGGAAACGGGGGGGATGCGGAGCCCTCGTAATCCGGCATCAGCAAATTCTTTCCGACCCGACGGCGCGGACCTTCGCCGCATTCCCCTTGAAACGTCTCACTTCACATTTCCTTCCTATCTTCTCGTTTTTGGAAGCGGAGCAGCCGCAGAGTCTGAACAAGCGGATATGGCCGAGAACGGACAGAACATAACGTCGATCGCCGTCAACAGGAAGGCGCGGTACGAGTACGAGATCCTCGAAAAGGTCGAGGCGGGGGTGGTATTGCACGGGACGGAGGTGAAGTCGATCAGGCAGGGGCATATCTCGCTGCAGGAGGCGTATGTGGTGCCGCGCGGGGGAGAGATGTGGCTGGAAGGATGCCGGATCAATCCGTATGAACACGGCAACATCAACAACCACGACCCGATGCGCTCGCGCAAGCTTCTGATGAAGGGGAAGGAGATCGAGAAGCTGACCCGTCGCGTCGCCGAGAAGGGACTGACGTTGATCCCGCTGGCGGCCTACTTCAAGGGGCGAAGACTGAAGATCGAAGTCGGACTTGCCCGCGGAAAGAAATCCTACGACAAGCGCGAATCGATCAAGGAACGCGAAGTGAAACGACGCATCCAGCGCCTCACCTCATAACCCCATCCATCTTTTTTCTGAATTTTTCCTTTTGAATTTTGCATTGAATCATGGCCTGGTGGAACAGAACCAAACAGAATATCGAGGATCAGCAGCAGAGGGAGATTCCGGACGGACTCTTTCTGAAATGCTCCGGTTGCGGATACATCATCTACAAGCGGGAGCTTGAGGAGAATCTCTATACCTGTCCGCAGTGCGGCAAACATGCGCGGATCGGTTCGGAGGAATATATCGGCATTCTGATCGACGAGGGGACCTGGGAGGAGACCGATGCCGATATGAGGTCGACCGATCCTCTGGAGTTCGTCGACGAACAGCCCTACACCGAGAAGCTGGAGCGTGCCCGGACGAAGACCGGATTGAACGATGCGATCCGGACCGGTACCGGGGAGGTGGATGGACGGAAGATTTCTCTGGCGGTGATGGACTTCAGTTTCATCGGCGGATCGATGGGGTCTGTTGTCGGCGAGAAGGTGACGCGGGCGGCCGATCTGGCGCGGAAGAAGCGGATACCTCTGGTGGTGATCACCGCAAGCGGCGGCGCCCGGATGATGGAGTCGGCCATCTCGCTGATGCAGATGGCGAAAACCTCTGTGGCCCTTGCCCAGCTTGCCGACGAACGTATTCCCTACGTAGCGATCCTGACCCATCCGACAACCGGTGGAGTGACCGCATCGTTCGGTATGGTGGCCGACGTTACGCTGGCCGAACCGGGGGCGCTGATCGGCTTTGCCGGACCCCGCGTGATCGAACAGACGATCAAGAAACGCCTCCCCGACGGATTCCAGAAATCGGAGTTTCTGCTCGACCACGGCTTTGTCGATCACATCGTGCACAGAAAGGAATTGAAAAAGACGCTCGGTCGGTTGTTGAGCCTGATGTCGGGGGAAGGGAGTGCGTGATTGTGGGGGTACGAGAGTCGGCGGCGGCGGAGAAGTTGTTTGCCGGTACGGCACTGTAGGGGAGAAACCTTTGTCCCTCTTCTTTCGATTTGCGAATTACCATGTTGAACTCACGCTCACGCAAAGGGCGCAAAGACGCAAAGATCACCCCTGACAGCTCAAAGTTCATAGCTGACAGCTCATGGCTCAAAGCTGACAGCTCACGGCTCAAAGCTGACAGCTCACCCTCCACCCCAACGGAACAATCACATAACAACATAATGCCGCTATGACTATACCAGATCGTCCCCCGGTTCACGTTATCGGTTTTCCCATGGACCTCGGCGCCGATCGTCGCGGCGTCGATATGGGGCCGTCGGCTCTTCGCATCGCCGGCATCGACAATCGCATCCGTCGGCTCGGGTATGAAGTCCACGATGAGGGGGATGTCCCGGTCAGTCGACAGGAGGTTCTGACCATCGGCAATCCGAATCTGAAGTATCTCGGTCAGATCGCCGAGTCGTGCGATAACCTGGCCCGAAGCGTCAAGCGTGTGCTCGATCAGGGGGGCTTCCCGCTGGTTCTCGGGGGAGATCACTCGATGTCGATCGGAACGATTGCCGGGATTGCCGGACATTGTCGCGAGCAGAACAAGCGTCTCGGCGTTATCTGGATCGATGCCCACGCCGACATCAACACCGCCGACACTTCTCCTTCGGGGAATATTCACGGTATGCCTGTGGCCGTCTCGATCGGGATCGGTGCCCGTGAGTTGACCGGGGTCGGAGGAGAGTTCAAGAAGCTTGAACCGGAGAACATCGTGATGATCGGACTTCGATCGGTCGACTTCGGAGAGAAACAGATTATCCGCGAGAAGAACATCACGTCCTATACCATGACCGACATTGACAAGCTCCGCATCGACCGTGTGGTAGAGGAGGCGCTGGAATATCTGGGAGATCGCGTCGATCACATTCACGTCAGCTTCGATCTCGACAGCGTCGATCCGTCGATCGTTCCGGGTGTCGGCACGCCGGTTCCCGGAGGACTCACCTACCGGGAGGCCCACCTCGCCATGGAGATTATCGCCGAGCGCGGAGCACTCAGTTCGCTTGAGGTGGCCGAGGTCAACCCTATCCTCGACACCAAAAACCAGAGTGCCGTCTTCGCCGCCGAACTTGTGGCATCTGTAATGGGAAAACGGATTCTGTAATCACAAGGGACCAGACCGCACAACACCGAATCATGCCTTCCTCACGATCTCTACAAACTCCAGGAACTCTATAAACTCTACGAACTCAATCTCTCACACATGCTGATTTGCCGGACAATCGAGGAGTTCCGCACATGGCGGAACGGAGTGGAACAGGGGAAGTCCGTCGGATTCACACCGACGATGGGTGCGTTGCACGAAGGGCATATCGCTCACATCCGGAGTCTGCGACCCGACGTCGATTTCGTCGTCGCCTCGGTTTACGTCAATCCCGAACAGTTTGCGCCGGGGGAGGATTTCGAGAAGTATCCCCGCGATCTCCAGGGGGATGCCGAGAAACTTCGTGAGGCCGGGTGTGACGTCCTCTTCTATCCGGGGGATCCGGAAATGTATCCCGAGGGCTACGTCACATACGTCACCGTCGAAGGTATCACCGGCCGGTATGAGGGGGCGTCCCGTCCCATGCATTTCCGGGGTGTTGCCACCATCGTCTGCAAGCTCCTGAACATCGTTCGACCGCAGATCGCCACATTCGGCGAGAAGGATGCGCAACAGGTTGCGGTGATCAGGCGGATGGCGCTTGATCTGAACATGGAGTCGGAGATTCGTCTGATTCCAACGGTGCGTGAACCGGACGGACTGGCGATGAGTTCGCGCAACGCCTATCTGTCGGATGAGGATCGTCGCGAGGGATTGACGATCCATCGTGCCCTGCTGAAGGGGAAAGAGTTGATCGCTGAGGGGGCCTCGATCGATTATGTGGAGAAGGAGATGCGGGAGACGATCTCCCCGAACTTCGAGATCGATTACTGCGATATTATCGATCCCGACACGTTCGACAAGCCCCGGAATGAGGGGGGAGCATTGCTGGGGATCTTCGCCGGTCGCATCGGTATGACCCGCCTGATCGACAACATGAGGCTCCGGTGAAACCGGTCGGTTGCCGCCGCGATTTCTTACCCTTTGCAACTCCCTGTTATTGCTGCAATCGCTTACCCCTTCGGCACGTCAATCAGCCGGAACTTTCTTAAGTTCAGCCCGCTTTATTTCACCTCTTGGTTGATTTTTTACAGGAGAATGAGTGCAATGCAACGCTTCATGTTCAAGGCAAAAATTCATCGGGCGACGATCACGCAGGCCGACCTCAACTACGAGGGGAGTCTGAGTGTGGATCGAACCCTGCTGGAGGCGGCCGATCTCCTCCCCTACGAGAAAGTATCGGTAGTCAACATCAACAACGGAGAGCGCCTTGAGACCTACGTGATCCCGGCCGAGGCGGGGAGTGGCGTTATCTGTCTGAACGGGGCCGCCGCCCGCAAGGGAAGTCCGGGAGATCTGATTATCATCATGTCCTACGCCATGATGAGCGATGAAGAGGCAAAGTCATACCGGCCGACCGTTGTCCATGTCGATCGGAAAAACCGGATTGTGGAGATCACGCACGAGCAGGTTGCCGGCAAGGAGTACGAATATGTCTGATCTGGTCGCCGTGGTGATGGCCGCAGGGAAGGGGACCCGAATGAATGATCCGGAACGGGCCAAGGTGATGTTCCCGGTCGGGGGACGTCCGATGATCGGACACGTGATAGAACGGGCGTCGGATTGCGGAGCCGAACGGGTCATTCTCATTGTCGGCTATCAAGGGGAGACCGTTCGCAACTGGGTAAGCGAACAGTTCGCCGAGGGGAAGATCGATTTTGCCGAGCAGCGTGAACAACTCGGCACCGCCCATGCCGTGATGCAGGCCGCACCGATGCTGGAAAACTTTTCCGGTAATGTCCTTATCCTCTCCGGTGATGTTCCGCTTCTTTCGGCTGAAACGT
>CAMLOB010000359.1 GCA_946481475.1 uncultured Chlorobiota bacterium
CCCTCCTGAATACGATTCGGAGGGAGATCGCTCAGAGCCTGACGGACCTTCTCGTCACGTTGAGCCGGCGGGACCGATTCGATCATTTTCCTGACCCGCTCTATCTCCCCCCGCTGTCGGGCGGAGTCGGCGGACGAAGGATTGATCGGCAGAATAATCGTCAGCGGAAGACGGGATTCCGGAATGGCATAGTCCTCGCGACGCTCGTTGAACCAGGCCCGGGCCTCCCCTTCGGTCACCGGAACCAGTGAATCCGCAACTGTGGAGTGAAGCACCCGCACAACCGATCCGGCCAACACGGTATTCTCGGCAAAGTAGCGGCTGCGAATATCGTTTTCGGTCAAGGGGGCCTCTTTATAGAGAGCCTCCATGAGACGACGACGGGACTCCTCCACTTTGTAGTAGCGAAGAAGGTTGTCGACGTCTTCTTCCCAATCCTCCACAATTTTCGACTTCGGGACGCCGGGACGGCGAGCATACTGCAGAATGGTAGAGGGATCGGTAGCCAGCTTCCGCATGATCTTCGGATCGTACTTCCCCCCCTCGAACATCGCAAGAAGATAATCCGGCGGATCGGCCACAAGCATATCGATCGCTTCCTTCCGGCTCACCTCCAGTCCCTGCTTCCGGGCCTCCTGAAGCAAAAGCTCGCTGTCCACAAGAGTCAGAAAAATTCCGTCATCCTCAAGCAGATCAAGAGCGGCCGTGTCGTCGGGATCGGCCCCCATATTCAGCAGACGGGTGAGGCGAGCACGATCATAGGCGGAATAGGGAATCTCCGTTCCGTTGACGATGGCCACCGGCGGATCCTCTCCACCCTGCGCCGGAAGTTCCGAACTGCACGGAACGGAAAGAAGAAAAAGGATCAGAACGATACGGTTGGAAAATACTGTTTTCACGTTGTCCGATACGGTGGTTGTCATGGATACACCCTGCATGGGGACCTAACCCCTGAAGGTAGTTTTTGTTAGCATTCGATAGAGACCTTCACAGAAAGGCCCGGCAGGATATGACGATACGGATCGATCTATCCTGCCGGGCCATGTATTTTCGATTATCCTGCTCAGCCGACTCTTGCCTCGGCCTCGGCATAGGCCCCCATGGCCTTCTGCTTCCAACGGTACATGATCCGCCGCACATAGTCACGGGTTTCCGTATAGGGAGGAACCCCCCGATATTTGTCGACAGCCCCCGGTCCGGCGTTGTATGCGGCCAGAGCGAACTCCACATTTCCTTTGTACCGGCGAAGCATCATTTTCAGATAGCGGGATCCGCCGTCGATCGACTGGGCGGGATCGAGCGGATTGTGTACGCCCAGCATCTCGGCCGTCGTCGGGATCATCTGTGCAAGTCCGAGCGCGCTGTCGACCGAAACGGCATCGGGATTGAAGCCCGATTCCTGCTGGATCAGAGCGGCAATCAGGAAAGGATCGATCTGATACCGCAGGCTTGCACTCTCGATCAGATCGGCATAGGGGACGTTCCAGGTCAGATCGACCACGGCATCCTGTCCCTCGGCAATCAACCGGGAACGATGGCGGAATGCCCGCTCCTCCACCACAATACTTGTCGAGGAGGGAGAGACCGACTTCACTTCCTTCCCCTTCGAGGAAAGAGTCGGCGTCCAGAGCGTCACGGTCACGACAACGTCGTTGACCCGGCCGACGGCACAAGCCACAACCAGTGTGTCCTCCGCATCCCCCCCTCTCATCGGCGAACGATGGACGACAAACTCAAGGGCGTACCGCCGCTCATACTCGGCAATGACGGTTTCGATCGATGATTTGCTTACCCAGGCATTCTCCAGCGATGCGGTTCCGGCATCAGGAATCGCCGCTCTTCGTCCGACGCTCCGGGGCAACGGCTTTGCGTTTGCCGGAGGATCGATATATGCGATTCTGTTTTTTACCGGACGGATGGAATGATAATCGTTCGGCCTGAACAGCTCCATCCAGGCCTGCGTCATCACACTCATCACTCTCGTCTCATCGGAGAGGATGGCTGAAAAGGTTCGTATTGAAGGGGAGTGCGTTTCAAGGGCGGGGAAGCCGGTGCCGGTGATCGGCGCATGGACCGGTGCGAGGAGATCGCCCGGTATCGCCTGAGAGGAATCTGCGACGGAATCCTGAGCGTGAATATTCGACACGCCGAAGGTCAGGGCGATCACACCGGCCGTCAACGCAACGTTGATTGTCCCGTATATCGTGGAGAACATATACTGTATGGTCATAGTGTCAAAAGGGCTTTGAAAATATGGTGGATCGGAAACATCTGCAATGAAATTGTTTTCCTGCTCTCGGGAAGCACCCGGGCTGTGAGAACATCCGGCACGCCGTTTGTTTAACGGTGATAACGTAGGCCACCCGCTACGAATGCAACGATCCGAATGTTCCACGACCGACAAGACTTTGCAACTATTATGCCTGTACGAGCTATGACGACCGACGAGATGATTCTCAGATTGTACAACGATTCGTCCCTGATCCGTTTCCTTCACCCCGCACAGGCCGAACAGGTGCTGAGCTGGGCCGAGGGAGGACTTCAGGAATGCACCTCCGAGATCGAATTTCGGCGATTCTGCGACGAACTTCGCCTGCTGAACCGCTACGTCGCCCAGGGAGGGCGCTTCGATCATATCTTCGCCATGCTCCGCAAGGGAACCCTGCGCGAACCTTCATCCCATCTACCATCAACAGGCGAAGGATACCGGCCTGCCTGGGGACTTCTCTATTGATAACTTCCGCAGGAGCTGAACGGACGATTCCGTAACTTCGTCTTCCCGATTGTTCAACAGTGTGGAATCCGCATGGCGAAGCGCCGACGTTCACAACCGTTCCTTTTCCTTCTTGCACTGATCGCCCTGGCTGTCGGATGGTATATCCAGCGACAATGGTCGCGGGACTCCCGCACAGACACGGGAACAGGAGATGGAGTTACAATTGAGCAGACCGAACGGGCCGGGTCGGAAGATGGGACGTCATCCGATCTTCCGCTGCCGGAATCGATTCAGGTCTTCTTCAGCAATGCCTACGGGAATGATCCCTCGATCGGAGAAGAGGATGAGACAAACATCGACCGCAACCTGAGCCGATTCATTGCCGGAGCCGAGCGGGAACTGGATTGTGCAATCTTCGAACTTGAATCCCCCCGCATCGCCGAGGCCCTGATTGCGGCCCGGCATCGGGGCGTTCTTGTGCGGATCGTTGCCGAAAGCGACTATCTGGACAACGAGGAGATGGAAGCGGTTGCCGCTGCCGGGATCCCGGTTGTCGGAGACGAGCGCTCCGGGTTGATGCACAACAAGTTCTTTGTCGTCGACGGGAAAGCCGTCTGGACCGGATCGTACAACGTGACGGACAACGGAGCCTGGCGCAACAACAACAACGCCCTGCTGATCCGTTCGCCGCAACTGGCCGAGAACGATCGAACAGAGTTCGACGAGATGTTCCTCCGCAAGGAGTTCGGTCCCCGCTCCCCTTCGAACACTCCCCATACGCTCGTAAAGCTTTCCGGCGCAGACATCTACAACTATTTCTCTCCGGAAGACGAAGTGTCCGAGAAGATTCTTCGCTTCGTCAAAGCGGCAAAGAGCCGGATCAGATTTCTCGCCTTCAGTATGACTGATGATGCTCTGGGCGATCTGATCGTATGGAAGTACCAGCAAGGAATCGATGTCGCCGGAGTTCTGGAAAGCCGCGGATCGGGTCTGAAACATTCGGAGCTCGAAAAATTCCGGAAGGCCGGCATTAACGTCCGGACCGATGCGAACAAGTACGCAATGCACCACAAAGTGATCGTTGTCGACGGCATCTGGTCCATTGTGGGAAGTTTCAACTTCTCGGCCAACGCAGCCGAAAGCAACGACGAGAATCTGCTGATCATCAAAAGCCCGGCAGTGGCGCGAAGGTTTGAGGAAGAATATGATAGAGTGAGCGGAATAGCGGAGTGACCGGGGAACGACGACAGGAAGTTGAGAAGTTGTAGGACTGAGGATATGGTCGGCTTTCGGCAATCAGCATGTGGCAGCAGCCGGAGTGTGAGGAGATGAGGAAAAAACAGAGCGTGGAAATCAGGTAAACAAACCGGAGATCCCGCTATTCCCGTCTCCTCGTCTTCCTCTTGAGGAAGGCAACCTCAAGAGTCACATCAGTCTTCTTACAATATGAGTGAGCAGATCATCACGTTGACGGTGTTCACCTTCCCCGCAGACGCACGAATCTGGGCCTTTTCCCGGATGGCTTTTATCCGTCCCTACCTGCTGCGCATTCCCGGTCTCGGCTTTCGGAAGCTGCTGGGGACCGGTCGCGGACTCGGCTTCACGCGTGAACCGGACTGGAATCGTTATGCGTTTCTCGGGGTCTGGGAACATGAAGCGTATGCACGGAAATTCCATCTCTCCTCCACTTTTATGGATCGCTACCGCGCTCACACCGCACATTACTCCACGCTCTACCTGCAAACAATTCAATCGCACGGTTTGTGGGACAGAAAGCAGCCGTTCATTCCTGCCGCAGCAGAGCCGCCGGGCGATAAGGAGATCGGGATTCTGACACGGGCGTCGATCAGACCGACCCGACTGAAACGCTTCTGGGAAATGGTCGAGCCGGTCAGTCGGCAACTGGAAGAGGCGGAAGGTCTGCGAGCATCAATCGGTATCGGTGAGCTTCCACTGATCCGGCAAGGAACGTTTTCGCTCTGGGCAAACAAAAACGATATGAAGAACTTCGCCTATGGCAACGGCGTTCACCGTACAGTCATCGAACGGGCACGTCAGGAGAGTTGGTACAGCGAGGAGTTGTTTGCACGCTTTGTGGTGGTGGATAAAATAGGTGTATTCCCCTGACCCACGTCCGGGCAATTCCACAAAGGGCGAGACCTTCTAATGTTTTATCTTGTCCGCGACCGAAGATCGAGAAGAATCCCGAACGTACGGTAGTTATGGCTTATCTGCATGCAATACACTTCTCGCTTGAAGAAGCGC
>CAMLOB010000360.1 GCA_946481475.1 uncultured Chlorobiota bacterium
AGGAAAAAGTCGGGAAGATTCTGGAGATCGCGCTTGAGCGATTCATGGACTATCAGTCGGTCGGCTACATGCTCTTCGACTGGCTTCCCCGTCCGATGAAACTCCGCTTCCGAAAGGCGAAGAGGGAACTGGACGGGATTATTCTGGAGATCATCCGCAGACGCCGCGCCTCGGGGATCACGCCGGAAGATGATCCGACACTCCTCGGCATGTATCTGGCGGCAAAGGACGACGAGGGGAAAGGCATGAGCGACGAGCAACTGCTGGATGAGTGCGTGACGATCTTTCTGGCCGGACACGAAACGACGGCAAATCTCCTGACCTTCGCCTTCCTTCTTCTGTCACGCACTCCGCAGAAGAGAGAACTGCTGGAGCGGGAACTGGCGGAAGTTCTGGAAGGAAGGAGTCCGACGGTGGAGGATTTGCCGAACCTCCGGTTCACCAGACAGGTGGTAAAGGAGACCCTGCGACTCTATCCGCCGGCATGGCGGGTCGGAAGAGAAAACATCGACTCGTGGGAAGTCGGAGGATATCACATCCCGGCCGGATCCCAGGTCTTCGCCTGCCAGTGGATCGTCCATCGCGACTCACGCCGGTTCGAACGACCGGAGGAATTTCTGCCGGAGCGCTGGACCGAAGAGTTCGAGGCATCTCTCCCCCGTTACGCATACTTCCCGTTCGGCGGAGGGCCAAGACTCTGCATCGGCTATGCCTTTGCGGAGATGGAAGGGGCGTTGATTCTGGCGACGATTGCGCAGCGGACAAGGCTGGAGTATGGACCGGAGACGGGACCGGAACTCTATCCCTCGATCACGCTCCGTCCGAAAGACGGATTACCGGTAACCATAACAGACAGAGAGTAAATACATGAGGAACGCAAAAGCACTGTTCAACGGCATCCGAACGGATCGCACCGGCCTCCGGCAGGGACTGTGCCTGTTTCTGGCAACCCTGCTCCTGACAAGCTGCGGCAACGCCGACCAGCCGGAGGACGAAAACGAAGGTGACAAGACCGTGACGGAACGGGAAGAACCGACCGGAACAAAGAATGTGCCCGATCCCTCGGCTCTCCTGACAAAGTACGATCTGGCGAACCCGAGCGGAACGTTTGAACTGACCGAATCGCTGAAGGAGATTTCCGGCCTGGCAATGAGTCCCGACGGACGCCTCTTCGGTCATCATGACGAGCAGGGGATCGTCTACGAGCTCGACCCGACTTCAGGAAAGATCGTGAAGCGCTGGGGTGTCGGGTCGTGGGGACTTGAGGAGGACTTTGAAGGGATCGCGGTCGTGGAGGAGACGTTCTATCTGATCAGCAGCAAGGGGGACATCTTTGCCTTCAGTGAAGGCGAGGATCAGGGGAACGTGGAGTTCGAGCAATACAAAACCGATCTGACCGGCAAGTTCGACGTTGAGGGGCTCTGTTATAATCCTTCGGAGAATGAATTGCTGATCGTCTGCAAGGAGTATCCGGGCAAGGACTACACCGACGGAGAGGAGAAGACTGTCTACGCCTTTTCGCTCCAGAGCAAAGAGATCGTCCGCGAACCCCGGATCGTCATGGACGTGAAGGAAGTTCTGGGAATGACCGGCGACAACGACTTCAAGCCGTCGGCGATCGAGCGGCATCCGAAGAGCGGATCATACTTCATCCTCTCCTCCAACGATCCGGCGATCATCGAGGTCTCCTCATCGGGAAAGCTTCTGGCCGCCTACGAACTGGACAAATCGATCCACCCGCAACCGGAGGGAATCGCATTCGGGGCAAACGGCGAGCTCTATATCGGCAATGAACTTGGAGGACTCGTGGTCTACCAGCCGGGATCGTAATCCTCTTGCCGCTTTGTGATTACTTTGTGTCTCCGCCACGGCGGGTGCCTTCGTGGTGGATCTTCCTGTAGGCCGGATTCACCACAAAGGCACAAAGGACACGAAGAATCCACTAAGGAGAAACATTATCCTGTTGCAAACCGGTGACCGCGCGTACTTTGTGCGACCTGATGTCGTCAAACAAAAAACACCGTCACCTGAGACATGCGCAGCCTTCTTCCAATTCTCCTGTTACTTGCTCTCCCTTCGCTCCGTTCCAGAGCCCAGTCGAACAACTTCGTTGAGATTAATGAAGCCCTGCTTAGCTCCGCCCTACCTGAGAAAGGGGGCGGCTATCTGCTCAGCATGACTGACGGAGTCATAATGCCCCACTCGTGTGCAACCTGGGGAGGTCATTATCTGGCTCTGGCCGGATTTGACGGGAACGATTCCATGCTCTGGGGATACCGCTTCGGTCAGGGGAATCTGATCTCGTCGGTTCGAACAGCGGATGATGCCGTCGTACTCGTCGGCTCAAGCTCGGGAGTCGACGGAACATCCGTAGTCAAGGTTGATCAAAACGGTGCCGTCGTCTGGGGCAGAGTACTGAAAAGCGACAGTCTCGAGTTTCACTGGATCTTCTCCGCAACCGCCGCTTCCGATGGTGGAGTACTCCTTACGGGAAGTGCTCATAGCAAGAGCTTACATCTAGAGCACGCTCTTCTTGTCAGGATCAACCGGGATGGTTTTGTTCAATGGAGTCTGCGATGGAAAGCGGATCCGGAAAACACAGCCCTGTCGGCCGTTCCACTTGAGGATGGGCGGACCGTCGTTCTCGGCATAACGAGAACCCGGACTCCGGACATTGCACGCTACATCCTCGTGGAGATTTCTTCGGAAGGAACCATTCTTTCATCACAGAAGCTTGGAATCGAACAGGTCAGCTTTTCGGCAACCCTTGTTCCCTGGCACAATGGATTTCTTCTGCATTCCCCCTCCGGACACTCCGCTTCTTCCGATTGCAGCCGGGATATTGTCGTTGCATTCGACAAGGATGGGAGAGTTCGATGGGGCAAGAAGATCAGAGGGGTTGAGGACAACACCATAATCAGTCTCTCCATGGCGGCTCCGGACAGGCCCGCAATTATCCTTGCTGAACGAGTCGACACCACAGCAACCGGATCCTTATCCCGTCAAGAGATCGTATTCGACAATGTCCTGACACCTCCCACGCACTACTATACTTCGGTTGCGTATCTCCTTGAAGAGGACGGGTCTGCGGGTCCATCCTTCCTGTTGCCGAGGGTCAAAGGGGATGGATATTTTTCAGGATTTCTGCTTTCCCCTTCCGGCGAAATCCGCACATTCGGAATCAGAAGTACGTGGCTCTGTCCCGTTGTGCTGGGGTGGCACGGTCATCTTGCCGATCTGCCCCCGTTATCCGTTCCTTCTCTTGACCTTTCCGATCTCAGCGTAACAACGGAACCGGCTCCCCTTCAACTTCCCGACCCTGTCCGGTTTTTCGTTGAAGACCGGGACATCTGCCGGGAACAACTCGGAGAGGAAGAACCAGGTACGTACAATCCGCCGCCACCGCGACGGGAAACTTCCGGCAGTCCCTGATCGGGAACATCCTCTCCATGAACCTCCTCCTTTCAGTTGAAGAAGCATCATGGTGACTCCTTTGTGTCCTTTGTGACTTCGTGGTGAATCTTCCAGCGAGTCGGACCGGATTCAACACAAAGGACACGAAGAATCCACTAAGGAGAGAAGTAGCAGAAGACTGAATTTCAGTTCATAATTTCCCCTTTAAACAATCCCTCATTTCTTATCTTGGCGACTCCATTGTATTGTGTATCTCCTATTCACGAACTCATGAGGTGCCTCCATGGACTTCGTCAATCAACTCCAGGGACTTGCTGCAAAAATCCCCAGCCTGCGCGATCTGCTTCATACCGAGGAAGCGACCAAGAATGCTTTGGTAATGCCTTTGCTGCAGATCATGGGTTATAATGTTTTCGATCCGACGGAAGTAATTCCGGAATTTGTTGCCGACCACGGTACAAAGAAGGGAGAGAAAGTAGATTATGCAATTGCACTTGAGGGCAAAATCGCCATGCTTATCGAGTGCAAGCGCTGCGGCGCGGATCTGCACATCAATCATGCCTCACAACTCTTCCGCTATTTTACTGTGACTGATGCCCGCATTGCCATTCTCACGAACGGCATTACACACCGCTTCTTCACTGATCTTGAAGCACCGAACAAGATGGATGAGCGTCCCTTTCTCGAAGTGAACATGCTGGAGTTGACCAAGCAGGATATTACGGCACTGGCACGTCTGACGAAGTCCGAGTTCAACACCGAAGCGATTATTGAGGCGGCCGGAGAACTGAAATACACAAGACAGCTCAAACGATGGTTCGGAAAGCAACTGGAAACTCCGGATGAAGAGTTCATCAAGTTCTGCGCCCGGCAGTTGTTTGACGGTCCACTTACTGAGAAACGCCGTGTATACTTCACCGATATAACGAAACGCAGTTTCACGCAGTTCGTTCACGAACAGATCAATGCCCGGCTGAGGGCGGCAATGTCAAGCACCGCTGCACCTGAAATTGTAGAAGATGAAGTTCACGAGGAACCCGAACAGGAATCTTACGATGCTACTTATGAAAAGACCATAGAGACCACCACCGAGGAACTGGAAGGATTTTACATTATCAAGTCACTTCTTCGGGACATCGTCCCCCCCGAACGTATTCACTATCGGGATACGAAGAGCTACTTCGGTATTCTACTGGACGATAACAACAGAAAGCCTCTGGCACGCCTTCATTTCAACGGCCAACAGAAGTATCTCGGAATATTTGATGACCAACGCAACGAGCAGCGGGTTCCGATATCAGGCCTGAATGAGATATACGAATATACCGATCAGCTACGTCGGGTCTTTACATTCTACGAGGGGGAGAAGCCCGAAGAGAAGATTCCGGAGGATAACACTATCGATATAGTGACCGAGCAGACAACTCAGGAAGATCCATCGGACATCCCTCAGGACTAACCAAGTTTTGGTTCATGATACGGAAAACATAAGCGATAACATTCTTTGTGATTACTTTGTGTCTCCGCCGCGGCGGATGACTTCGTGGTATATCCGGTCCTGTGGGGG
>CAMLOB010000361.1 GCA_946481475.1 uncultured Chlorobiota bacterium
GCGGCATTGACGATAACGTCGACTTCGATTCGGGTTATATCCCCCTTCAATAGTTCGATAACCACTTGTTGACAGGTGTTTTTCATGGTTTACAACCACAGGTTCATCAATCCTCCCCTCCCCACTCCGGCAACTGCCGCACCGGCACAACGACCACGTCGTAGATCTTCCAGTGAAACTTCTCCAGATCTTCTATCCCCTTTGCGATGTTCTCCACCAGATTTTCCTCCGAACGGACGGTAACCATGACCTCTCCGAAATAGACCTGTCCGGCCTCACGGAATCTGACCCGGACCCGATCCACCCACTGCCACGACCGGATGTAGTGTTCAACCTCATCGACCAGCTCATCCTTTTCGCTGTTCTCCGTATGCGAAGGGCGACTGTCCATCAGGTCCTGAATCGCCGTCTTGAGGTTGGTGAATCCGTCCTTCAGGACGGAGACGGAGATGAAGAGCGCGGCAACCGCATCGGCCCACCAGAGACCGAATCCTACGCCGATGATGCCGGCCATTGCCGCAACCGCCGTCATGTAGTCGGCCTTTTGCGCATCGGCGTCGGTCTTGAGAATTTTGTTGTGTAATTGTTTGGCCAGCGGATGCTTCCTGAAGCCGAGGATCATGGCCGGTCCGGCACTGTAGAGGAGGGCAAGGATCATGATCCATCCCATCCATATCTGACGACCAAAAATTTCCGTGCTGCCGATGGTCGGATGCTCGGCCCGGATCAGCGCCATCGATGAATCGACCACAAGGAAGCCTCCCATGGCAAAGAGGGCCAGAGAACCGGCAAGAAAGGCGATGCCGAAGGCCCGGTGGTAACCGTAGGGAAATTTCGGCGTCGGCTGTCGGTCGAAGATTGTTGAGGCGATCAGGAAAGCGATCGCCGGAAGGATACTCAGGGCGTCTTCAAGCCAGGCGGTTTTCATCGCCTGTGAGGCGCCCATCACCAGATACATGACGACTACAACCGAGAGGAGATAGCAAATGGTAACCCACTCCAGCTTCCGTGCCTTTTTCAGAGAAGTCTGAAGTTCCTCGGGAAGTTCCAGTGGAGTGGCCAGTCTCATCGGTTGTTCCCCTTCTCCTCCTTCATCTTCAACAGAAATTCCTCAAGATGATATAACAGCCGGTTCTCTCCTTTGGGAAGGAGGAAAACATGGTTGCCGTCGTAGGGAGCAGAGAGTCCGGCCTTCGTCTTCCATACCGTCCCCTTTTCAAAGCCACCGGCAACCAGATGCAGCCGGTAACCTTCCAGTTCCTTTACCAGATCAGTTTCGTTCCCCTCCACATACTCCACGCCCATGTTGTTGGCTCGGGCAAACCCGTTGATCAGCTCGATCTCCTCCCCTCCCCATTCACCCTTTCCGGTAGTTCCCGTGGTATCGTTCTCGGTATAGGGTGCATTGGAAACAACGCCGACCTTCAATCCGCTCTCGATTGCCCGTTGCGTGGAGACCTGCGGATCCTTCGGCACGTCGCAGGCGGCGATTCCGAGGGCAAGGACGATCAGAAGACCGCCCCCCCCGACTCGAACAGATATGCTCTTCATTCTCCTGCCTCCTTTCAATTGCATTGATCGGTGCAGTCCGTCCGGCAACCCACCGACCGATCACTCACTCACCTGAATCGTAAAGTTCTCCTCCGCCTCCTCTCCACTCCCGACCTTGACGTTCCGAACCGCTTCGTACGGAGCCTCGAATCGGTAGCGGACCAGGACTCCCCTGTTGTCTCTCTTCGGCACCGGCTTCAATCCGTTCAGCCAGAGACGAAGCTCGTACTCACCCGGAGGGATATCGGTTAACGCAAATGCGCCGTCCGGTCCGGTCACGGCATAGTAGGGATTGCCGACACCGAAGACGTAGGCGTTCATCCAGGGATGATAGTCGCAACCGACCGAGTAGGGACCGACTTCCGTGACATCAAACGTGTTGCGGTCTCCCTGTTGCGGCTGCGCCACATTCATCAGAATCTTCTCGGTCGTATCCTCCACGCGCACGTTGTGGGCGGTCGGATCGCTGTTGAGAAACGTCACCCGGGAACCGACCGGAGCGGCCAGCACGTGGGGCGTGTAGCGGCATCCCACCTGATCGACCGTCAGCCCTTGCGGCGACGGCATCCCCTTCCCACGCTTCACATCCACAAGCCGGACCACGGCCCAGGCTACCCCTCCATCCGGTCCGGTCTCCAGCCGGTTGTTCTCTGCCGCACCGGCACAGATATCCTCGTTTGCCGTGATCTCGAACCCGGGGAGCGTCGGCTTCTCCCCACTAACCGTCACGCGGCCCCGAATGGTTCCTCCGTCGGTCACCTCGATCACTTCATAGCCGGGAAAGAGACCGGATACGGAGGAAGATGCCGACGTGTCGTTCTTTTTCTCCCCCATAGCCCCCTCCTCCCCTTCAGGTTTGTCGGTGGCACAGGCAAGAAACAGAAGGGAAAAGAGAGCCGGGAGAATCAATAAAAATCGCATAGCTGATTATTCTGTGATGAAAGCGGATTGATGTTGAGAGGAAAGATAGGATTTTCGATTGGCGAATGACGATTGTCGAAGGAAGTGAAATTTTCGATTGGCGATTTTCGATTGGCGAATGAAGAAGGAGGAGGAGGAGACCACAGGGTTTGCATCACATCGGGCTACGGCAGCATCTTCCCTTCAACGCTCCGCAGACCCCGTTCGACAATTGAAAATCGAAAATCGTCACTCGAAAATCGTACCTTTAGGGTTTCCATTTACCATTCATTCACTGTCCTGAAGACTGTCGGAGATTTATGAGCATACTGGTTATCGGCACGCTTGCCTACGATTCGATTGAAACGCCGTTCGGCAAGGCGGAGAACGCCCTGGGGGGATCGGCGAACTACATTGCGCTGGCCGCAAGTTATCTGAGCGGGGAGATCGGCGTGGTCAGCATTATCGGCGAGGATTACGCCGGGAGCGATCTGGAACTTCTGCACCGTCGCGGAGTGGATACCGCCGGAGTGGAGAAGCGGGAAGGGGGAAAGACGTTCCGCTGGAGCGGCCGCTACCACCACGACCTGAACACGCGCGACACGCTTGAGACGCAGTTGAACGTGCTGCTGGAATTCGATCCGAAAGTTCCCGAAGCGCAGAAGGACGTCCGGTTCGTCTGTCTCGGCAATCTCGATCCGGCAATCCAGCTTTCGGTCCTCGATCAGGTCAACGCTCCCCTCTTCACGATCTGCGACACGATGAACTTCTGGATCGAAAACACGCCGGAGAAACTCCGGGAGACGCTGGGACGGGTCGACTGCCTGATTATCAACGACAGCGAGGCACGCGAACTGGCCGACGATCCGAGTCTGATCCGTTCGGCACGGAAGATTCGGGAGATGGGACCGAAGACGCTGGTCATCAAGAAAGGGGAACACGGAGCGCTTCTCTTTGTAGAGGATGACGTCTTCAGCGCCCCGGCCTGGCCGCTGGAGGAGGTCTTCGATCCGACCGGAGCCGGAGATACGTTTGCCGGAGGCTTCGTCGGCTACCTGGCCCGGCACGGAAGAGTAACACCGCAGACGTTGCGTGGGGCGGTGGTGTACGGCAGCGCGCTGGCCAGTTTCTGCGTCGAGGAATTCTCGGTGAAGGCGTTGCTGGATCTGAACGAAGAACAGATCAACGAGCGGGTGAAGGCCTTCCGCAACCTCTCGTACTTCGAGCTTGAGGAGGCCTCGGACAATGCTCTTGCTTGAACGGATCGCCACACTCGTGACGCCGGAACCTTCGCCGGTTCGTGAGGGGACAGGCCCGCGTGCTCTGGGTGAGGCAATGGGAAAGATCACGGTCCTTCGACATGCCGCCGTGGCAATCGAGGGGGATCACATCCGGGAAGTCGGAGACTCTGACGAGCTTGAGGAGAAGTATGCCGACGCCGAGCGGATCGACTGTTCCGGCAAAACCCTTCTTCCCGGCTTCGTCGACTCCCACACCCACCTCGTCTTCGCCGGAAACCGGTCGAACGAGTTCGCCATGCGGTTGCGCGGGGCGACCTATCAGGAGATCTACGAGCAGGGAGGGGGAATACGGAGCACGATGCGGTCGGTGCGGGAAGCGTCTCTGGAAGAGATCGTCGAGACGGCCCGGCCGCTGGTCCGCAACGCCTTTGCACACGGGACGACAACCATCGAGGTGAAGAGCGGCTACGGTCTGGATACCGAAAGCGAGCTGAAGCTGCTTGAAGCGATCCGTCTGCTTGACGAGGAAGAAGAACCGACGCTGGTCCCGACCTTTCTGGGAGCCCATGCTTTCCCTCCGGAGTTCGCCGACGATCGGGAAGGATATGTCCGGATGGTTGTTGAGAAGATGATCCCGGAGGTCGCCCGACGGGGACTGGCCGAGTACTGCGATGTCTTCACCGATGAGGGATATTTCACCGTCGGGGAGACCGAACGGATTTTCGCAGCCGCCGCAGAGTTCGGCATGAAGGTCCGGGTCCACGCCGACGAACTTGCCGATGTCGGCGCGGCATCAATGGCCGCACGGGTCAGGGCGGTCTCGGCCGACCATCTGCTGAGGATTTCCGACGAGGGGATCGCCGACATGAAGGAAGGGGGAGTGATCGCCACGCTCCTTCCGGGAACCGCATTCTATCTGAATCTTCCCTACGCTCCGGCGCGCCGACTGATCGAGGCCGGACTTCCGGTTGCACTGGCAACCGACTGCAATCCGGGGACGAACATGTGCGAGAACATGGGAATGACTCTTGCGCTGGCCTGCATGGGGATGCGGATGACGATCGAGGAGGCGATCACCGCCGCTACGCTGAACGGGGCGGCCGCTCTGGATCGCTCGGAGCAGATCGGACGGATCGCTCCCGGCATGAAGGCCGCTGGCGGCGGCGTGATCCTGAACTTCGGTTCGATCTCCTGGCACCTGGCCTTGCCGGACCTGACCCTGTACATGACCGCCAAGGCCGCCATCGAAGGCATGAGCCGTGGCCTGGCGCGCGACCTGGGCCCGG
>CAMLOB010000362.1 GCA_946481475.1 uncultured Chlorobiota bacterium
GAATATGGTGGTTTCTTCGGGCATTGTTTTTTAATCAAGGGGGACCGGGGATGAAGGGTGCAAGGGGGGTGCAGGGGACCGGGGACGTGGTAGCTGAACAGGAATTTCTCTCCCTCTTCACGTGCTTTGCCGCACATCCTTTGTTGTCGGCGACGCCTTTCGGCCCCCCGCATCACTCCTTGGTTCCCAACCCTTGTCTCTATTCCCCTCCCTCTCTTTTCTCCTTTCCGCTATTCTACCTGTATTCTTCAAATCAATACCACCCAAAATGCACGAAAACAAACACCAAACAAAATCCCTTCCATTCTCCTCCCCTTGTCCCCTGTACCCTTCACCCCCGGTACCCCTAAAAAAAAACGACCGGACGCTCCAAGCATCCGGTCGCTCTCTTGAAATCTTATAACCACCCCGCACTTACGCAGCCACTTCCTCCCGAGGACTTGCGGCGATCGGCACACCGGCTTTTGCCAGATCCTCGAACGCCCCGCTCACGTAGACGATATCCCGTCCCTGCGCCTGCAGGTAGGCCGAGGCAATCGCCGAGCGGGCGCCGCTCTTGCAGTGGACATAGAGCGGAGCTCCTTCCGGAAGGTTATTGATACCGGCCGGAATGCGTGTGTGGGCAAGCTGCAACGCCCCTTTCACGTGTCCTTCGCGGTACTCCGACTCTCCACGCACATCGAGCACGTTCACCTCTTTCTCCCGCAACGTCGCGGCCAGTCCTTCTGCCGTCGTCGAGACGATCTCTCCTTTGGTCCCTCCATCATTCAGATACTGAACGAGAGCTTCCGGAAGGATATATCCCTTGATGTGATCGATACCGACCCGCACAAGATCCCGCACCGCCTCCTCGACATCGTTGTGGCCGATCACCATGTAGACGTCGAGTCCCGGATCGACATAGGAACCGGCAATTGTCGGGAAGGTCTTGTCGAACGGCGTGTAGTAGGAACCTTTCATATGCCCCTGGCGGAACTCCGACCAGGAACGGGTATCCAGAACGACCGCTTCTCCACGTCCGAGACCCTCGGCGACCTCCGAAGGAGTAGCCAGGTCGGGATTTGGAAGTTCCCCCAGAACGTCCGGGCCTTCGCGGTTATCCCGCTTCATCCGGGCAAAGTAGTAGGGCGGATCGGGCTGTCCTTCAAGAATGAAGTTGACGAACGTCCCGGCCTCCTTCCGCGTAGCGGCCAGAGCCGTGTTGAAACGTTTCTCGTAACCGACGGTAGTCATCGGGATGGCGCCAAGTGCCTTGCCGCAGGCCGAACCGGCACCATGTCCCGGCCACACCTGCAGATAATCGTCAAGCTTGTCAAACCAGCGAAGCGAGTCGTACAGCTCGTGTGCCGACGGCTCCTTGACCCCTTCCTGTCCGGCTGCAGTCTCCAGCAGATCGGGACGCCCGACATCGCCGACGAAGACGAAGTCTCCTGTGGCAATCCCGATCGGCTCGTCAGCTCCGCCACCATGATCGTAAACCAGGAAGCTCAGGTGCTCGGGTGTGTGCCCCGGCGTATGCATCGCCTTGATCTCCACATTCCCGACGTTGAAACTGTCTCCGTCCTCCAGAAGCACATGTTCGTAGGAGCCGCCGTCACTCTTCTTGTCCAGCCACTGATACTTCCAGTCCTCGGTCCCCTCGTCCGAAAGGTACAGGACCGCTCCGGTCTTCTCGGCAAGTTCGCGCGAGCCGCTGAGGAAGTCGGCATGGATGTGGGTTTCGGTAATTGCCGTGATGCGAAGTCCGTTCTCCTCGGCAATACGGATATAGCGATCAACATCACGCTCCGGATCAATCACAACCGCCTCGCCCGTCTTCTGACAGCCGATCAGATAGGCCGCCTGGGCAAGCTTCTCATCATAGATGCGTTGAAAGTACATAACACAAGTCCTCTATCGTTGAGTTGATACTGAATTTGCATATCATAAATTCAACATACAACAGCCGGAATTCTTTCCGCACCCTCGTAACCGATTGGAGCAGTCGAAGGTCTTCCCCGGAAAGAATCAATCAATCCTCACCATCGAAGTCATTACTGCTGCTGCGGCAATAATTTATCATGTACCGAACATTCTTCACTCGCCTTCAGCTTTCCACGCTTCTCTTTGGTTCTTTGCCGGTCCTCCTGCTCTATGCAGCCCGGAGCCCGCTTCCGGCACAGGTCGTCCCATCTCCTCCTGAAGGTTATATCGGTCCAATCCTTCAGATTGCAGGGGAAGATGTTCTCGATTTCGGTGAGGTCTCGGTCTTCCGTGAAAATCTGCGCGATACGGTCTCCATCACCAATACCGGGGAGGATACCTTATGGATTTACAGCGTAAGAAGCGCGACGGGTTACATGGTCGCCCATCCGTTGCGGCGATTCATTCTCCCGCATGATACGGTGGAAGCCGTCGAGGTCCTGATGGATGCGTCCGCAAGAAGAGGACTGATAAGGACACAGTTTACCATCTACTCCAACGATACGTCCCGGAACTCCCTGGGAACGCAGATCGTGCCTGTCCGGTGTGCTGTGCATGAAGAGATCGAGTGGTGGTGGAACGACAACAAGGCACTTCGGAACTCCCCTCTCTACATAAAGTCTCTCGAAACCGGCACGGTGACGACACGGCAACTGCACATCAGAAGATTCGGCGACTCGGCAGTTACCTTCGGCCCCGTCCGGTTTGGCAACATGTCGGATCTCCGGATAGAAATTCCTTCACTGGAAGAGGAATGGACACTAGAGCCCGGAGAAGAGAAAGAAGTCAATATCACCATCCGGCTGACGGAGATCGAGAATTCTCCCCGGAGAGGAACGCATCCCACGGCAAGTTTTTTGATTCCGGTGGAATCCGTCCCCTCCTCCAGACTTGACTTCAGGGTTCACGTCATGAACGTCGTCGAACAAGAGGAGTAGACGCGGATCAGGTATCAGACCGGAGATGCCGTGGCTCTCTCCACGACCGGTTATGCCATCACTTCCGCTTCCTCGGTCACCCGGTCCGCCTCGGCTTTCCGCTGTGCCTCCTCCTCCTGCCGTATCCGCTCCAGCCGCATCGACTTCGTCCGGAACGAAGGGACCACCGGACTGAGGATGTAGGTCCGGATCATGTACCACCAGAAGCTCCGCTCCTTCAGCGAATCGTCGATCAGGTGATCGATCTTCGCGTGCTCCTTCGGCGTCAGGCTCCAGTGGATGCCGGCCCGCTCGTGATGGATCGTGTGAAATCCGTTGTTGAACAGAAGCGTGTTCAGCATCGGTCCGACGAAGTTGCGCGAGTGGTTCCACTCCGATTCCTCGTTGGCATGAACGTGCTGCACGTAGTTGAAGAGAAGAATGCTGAAGAGGGCGAACTGCTGCGGAATGATGATGAAGAAGAGGGCCTTCTTCCAGTCGATAACAAGCGCGACGCCCACAAAGATTGCCAGAGCAACGTACTGACCGATTGCCAGCCAGAAGCTCCGCTTGTCCTTCACCCGCAGATGTTTCAGATACCCTTTGATCGGCGTCTGCTGGAAGAAGCTGCTGATCGAGGGATAACTCATCAGTGAGAAGAAGTGATTCCCCTCGGTCACCCGCCAGGTGATCGTGTAATCCCCCTCCCGGTTGTTCAGCACGTGATGGTTCAGGTTGTGTGTCGGTTTCCAGGCAAATGCCGGAAAGCCGTAGAAAAGCGTCAGCCAGTAGTCGGTCAGGGTGTTGAGAAAGCGGGACTTCCAGACCGGAAGATGGTTGTGGTTGTGCGCAATCACCGCCACTGCAACCGCCATGAAGAGAGAGAGGGGAAAGAGGACCGGATGGACATATCCGACAATCCACTGGACCACCAGCAGTGCGGTGGTAAACACCATATAGGCAAGCGTGCGAAAATCAGCCTTGTATCGAAGCATGTACTCTTGTTGATTGTTCCGGTAATTGATGACACTCTGTTTTTCTCCGCAAAGGGATGCCTCCCCTCCGCCGGATCCTCCTCATAAACCATCGGCACAGAGGGAAGATACAACAGATCGGGGAGGAAAGAGAAGAGAAATTGTGCGATGGGACAGGGAGTCGCAATACAGTGACGAGCATTGCGACAAGCGCTCGCTTTCAACGGGAATTGTTTTCCAGGCCGAAGCGGAACGGAAACGAAAAGAGGGAACAAGTCCGTTCCCTCTTGTTCTTCCGGTCGGTTTATGCTCCTCAGATTTCACCTCTTCCCCCTGATCGCCTCCACCAGTTCCGATTTGCTCATGTCGCTCCGTCCGGAGATGTCCATCTCCTTTGCCCGGTTGTACAGTTCCCGCTTCGTCCGGTCCTCAAGCCGGTTGGTCGGGTTGCCGGTCCCCTGCGTTTTGCGGCTCGGCGTCCGCCCCTCCTCACGCCGCTGCTTGTTGACGGTGCGGGCGGCGATCTCCTCGGCCCGGTCGGTCGACTTTCCCCGATCCTTCGCACTCTTCTTGATATGCTCGTACTGGCGCTCGTCCTTATCGCTCCATGCTCCAGGCATAATCATTCCCTCCATATATAGTTCTGTGCAACATGTGTCGGTAGGGAAGCAAACATCCCGAAGACCTCCGGAAGTTCCGCCTCCTCCCTGCCTATCCGAAGCCCCGCAACGCGGGGCGACATTCCCGAACTCCGTGCGTCAGCGCGGAGACCGGCCACGCAGCCTGACATCCCCAGCCGCCCCCAGAACGCCGGCGCGGGAACCGCCTCCCTCCTATCCGAAGCCCCGCAACGCGGGGCGACAGATTCCGGTCGACAAAGCCACAACTCCCCGTTTTCACCCCGATTTCCAGCATTTTCCCCTACCGTGGCCGGTACCCTCCGAAACCGTGGCCGATAAAAAATTCAAGGATCGAACTTTGATCCGTCCCGTGGTCGGCAAAGAAGACAACCGTTTCCACAGGCGATTAGATTGATTCGCGAATGAAGAACCCCCTCCGGAAGGAGGGCAAACCGAACGCGAATCAATGAACATTGTACGATACATCCTTC
>CAMLOB010000363.1 GCA_946481475.1 uncultured Chlorobiota bacterium
CATCAGTCCCGGTCGGGAAGGATCGTATGTGACGACGATCCGATTCCCCCGCGGATCTGTGATCTCCGTTAACTCTTCTCCTTCATAATCATACCGGACGGTTCGTATGCCGTCGCTTGCGCTTGCGAGCTTTCCCTCTGCGTTATAATTGAACGTCAGCATCCTTCCGAGTCCGTCGCTCACACTTTCGAGTCTCCCTTCACGGTACTGAAGCGTCCGTCTGTTCCCCCGCCGGTCGGCGATCGACTGAAGTCGTCCGGTCGTGTCGAACCGGCGAATGAAGGGTCGACGGGAATTCCCGAACACCCAGCCCTCATCGGTCCGGATGAGTTGATATGTCGTCTCGTACCGATCGCGCGTCCGCCATTCGCTCCCTGCCGTTTCAAACGTGATAAGTCGTCCGGACGGCATGGTCACAACGGCCAGATCATCCAGTTGCTTTACGCTCCACGCATAGTTGTGCGACCAGTTCAGACCGAGGACGTCGGTCGGCGGGAGGAGGGAGGAGAGGTTCGAGGCGTAGTAGCGCCGGAAGGAGAAGGGGGCGGGACCGCCGAAGGCCAGATCGGTTGTCCAGGGGAGGAACAGTTCACCCGTTGCAGTGTTGACCGGGTCTCCGCTTTTGCCGGATGCCGGAGCGGCTGCGGTCGTCCTCTGTCGCTCGCTCCCTTTCCCCGGCTCCGGCAGAAAGAGAATGGTGATCGATTCCGATCCGCCGATTTCGGGACTGTCGCATCTGTTCCAGGTGAATTCCAGTTTGAAGCCGGAGAGCTCGGTCACCGGTTCGGTATGGGAGAAGCGGAACCGGAACGTGGCGGGATTGCCGTCGCCGGCCTGTTGCGACGGAGGGGAATCGGAAATCAGGCTTCCCCCACCCTGAAGTCGCTGTTGCGTGAAGCCCAGGTTCCAGCAGCAAGGTTCTTCCGCTCCGAACGAGACCGTCAGTTCCTCGCTCTGCGTGATGCCGATGATGGTCAGAGGGGGGACCGAACGGTTTCCCCGCATCATCGAACGGGAGGGGGCGGCGGCCTCGCAACCTCGCGGTGTTCCCTCTACTCTGAAATCCACCACGGTCCGGTTGTTGTCGAAATCCTGTTCGTTCGATGCGAACAGATAGATGTCGATCCGGTAATCTCCCGCCTCCGTCGGAGTCCAGTCGGGGAGCGTTATCTCTGCGGTCCCTTGTTCGGGGACGAAGATGGAGACGATTCTGGAGTAGACCTGCGTGAGTTCACCGTTCGGAAGAATCCGGGAAATGCCGACAATCGCCTCTCCCTTCACCGAAGGATCGGCGCCGATGTTCTCCACAACAAACCGTACCGGTACCGGCTGATCGACCCCCACCGTCGACCCGGGCGAAGCGAGTTCGGCCAGACGCAAATCGCAGCCGCTCCCCGGTTCCGGCATGCCGAGCCAGAGGAGCGGAAGCAACAGCAGTCCGCGGAGTCGTGCGGGCAATCTCACCTGTTTCATAATGGAATCCTCTTGTTGAAATGGATCGGCACGCCCTTCCGATCAGGCGGTCCGGACCGACGGCGCGTCCGGCATCGGAGTCCCCGGGGAGAATGTCTCCGGAGTCCGATGCCGTGACGGGGTCGCCGTTGATCGTTCTGTCTTTGCAATGTTCGTCGCAAAGGTAGGGGAGGATTGAAGGGGGCGTCAACCGGACAGAATGCGGACAAGAGAGAGAAAGCTGTGATTCCGGGCGGAATTCAGCGAAAAAAGAACCAAATAGAGGGAGGGAATGAAGTGCCGAAGTGCTATTCGGTTGCCTGAATCCCCTGCAGAAACGATTGCAGGTTCACCGGCGAGTCCAGTCCGATCTTCCCCCGGATCCTCTGTCGGTACTTGTCGATGCTCCGGGGTTCGGTCGTCAGAATCCGGGCGATCTCCTTTGTGGAGAGTCCGATTCTGATCAGCGCGCAGACTTTCAGCTCGGTCGGGGTCAGTTTCGGATAGCGTGCGGCAAGGATGTTCAGGTAATTGCCCTGGAGTCGGCGGAACTGTTCCTCGAAAAGGTTCCAGGATTTTCTTGCGTCGATGACCCCCTCGATTTCGGTCGAGACCATTTTCAACTCCTCCTTTATCTCGCCGCTTGACGAGGTGATCAGAGGGGCCAGACGGTGGAGCATCTTGCGGAGGAAATCGTTTTTCTGGGAGAGGAACATCGTGCCGGTGATCAGTTCCTTCCGGTGATGTTCGGCCGTCTGCTCCAGTTGCCGGTTCTGCAGTCGCAGAATCTCGGTCTCCTTCTCGGCCAGGGCAAGCTCGGCGCGGGCGCGGTCTACTTCGTAGATCATCATCAGGCTCTTCAGGCGGTGATCGGAATCCTCGGTGAAGATCTTCCGCTCGATCGACTGTTGCCGTCTCAGGTGAATGAAGGCGTTCTCCAGGTCGTTCTTCCTTTCGTGAAGTGCGGCCAGAAGTCCGTGAATGGTCCCCTGGATACGCTCGGCATCGATCCGTTCGGCCGCCTCCAGACCTTTGCAGAGTATGGCCAATCCCTCCTCCGGATCGCCGTGTTCGATCTCCATCTCACCGATTTCGGCATAGAGGAGAGCCTGATCGATGACTCCTTCCACCTTTGCGACGGAGCTCCGGGCTTCCGACAGGAAGCGTTCCGTTTCGTCGGTCGATTTCCGTCGGGCCGCCAGGCGGGCCAGACGTATCGCCGCGTATGCCGCCGGGCGGGGATCGTCGATGTCGCGGGCGATCGAGAGGGCGCGCCGGAACAGGGGGGCGGCCTCCCCGGACCGGTTCTGTTCCAGCAGAACGGCTCCGAGATTCAGCAGCGTGCCGGCGACTTCCCGCGGATTGCCGAGCTTCTCCTTGATCTGCAGACTCAGCCGGAAGTGCTCCCCGGCCGCCTCAGGGTTCCCGGTCTGCTGATAGAGGTCGCCGATATTGTTCAACGCCATCGCCTCGTTGCGGCCGTCTCCGATCTCTGCTGAAATGGTGACCGACTGCATGTATGCTTCAAGACTCCGTTCGTAGTCACCCAGAATCCGGTAGCAGCGACCGATATCGATCTGCACGGCCGCGATGCCCGGCTTGTAATCGGTCTGCGTGAACAGCGCCAGACTTTCACGCAGATTCTTCAGTCCTTCGGCATAATCGGAACATTCCAGGCGGGCGCGCCCGAGGTTGTGCAGACATTGGGCAGTGTTCAACTCGTCTCCATCCTCACGACTCAGGGCGAGTCCCTCTTCCAGATATGCGGTCGCTTCGGAGTAGCGTTGCCGGTGAAGGAAAAGGTTCCCGATGTTGTTCTTGACCATCCGCAAATGCCGCCGGTCTCCCAGCTCGATTGCCCGACTGTGGCTTGTCCGGAACCGCGTCAGCGCTTCGGCGTACTCCCCGGCCATCCAGTAGGTATTTCCCAGATTGGTGTTGACTACCATCGCCCGCCGATGATTGCCGACCCGTTCCAGCTTCGGCACCGCTTCCTTCAGCACGGCGATCCCCTGTTCGTATCTGCCCGAACGGGCGTAACATTCTCCAAGCAGGTCCAGACTCTCCGCCTCCATTGCGGGATCGTTGCACCGACGTGCAATGGAGATCGCCTCCTCGGCAAGGGAGATCGCGCGGGATATATCGACCGGGATCAGAGCTTCGGTCAACGTGCAGAGGAGACCGAAGCGTTCGGTATCCCCCGATGCGGAAGCAAGCTGTTCTTCAAGCTCATGCAGTCGGTTGTGCATGGACGGGACCTCCCTCCCTCTCTCTCTGAGGAGAATGTATACTACTCTCTGAAAAACTATGGAGAACCGGAGGGGGAGACAAGGAGAAAAATCAGACGTTCCGTCGTTGCATGTCGGGCGAGGGGAATCTTGAAGATCGGTTCGTTGTTGCCTGTGATGGAGATCCGTCCGACCCGGTTCGGTCTGCTCTTTTTTTTATCGGAGAACCGGATGCGGGACCGGCAGGAATTGCCGCTCCGTTTTTAGTAGTTTTCCGGCTGCACTGCAAGTTGCATTAGATGAATATATGAGAACTATGATATCCCTTTGCCGTTCCGTTCCGCTGTCCGTTCTGTTCCTCTTCAGTCTTCTTCACATCTCCTCCCCGACGGCGACTGCGCAGGATCGTACCGTCATTACGATCACCGACAGCGTGATTCACGATGAAGTCAAACCGTTCGGTATCAACATCGGTTCGCGAAACCGGTGGGGGGAGGCGCAGTTCCTGAAGAATCTGATCGATAATCCGGGGTTCGAGCCGGGAGTGATGGGGATGGTGGCCCTGGCCGCCCCCGGCTCCACGCCGACGACGTTTCGTCAGGCCTACTGGAATACCGACTGGGGGGGACACTCCGAAGGGTTCTGGGATAGTGCCGACTACGAAATCGTCTGGGGTGCGGCCAAAGGGAGGAGCGGGACGATCAGAGAGTTCCGCCACGAAAACGGAGCCTATGTTTTCGATCTCGGCGAGACCGGAACGGCTCCCGGCGAGAATGATGTGATGTTTGTCCGGACAACGGTGCCCGGCATCGGCGGGGATACGGCGATTTCCGCTTTCGGACAGGGGCGACCGGGCAGCCCCGGCATTCAGGCGCTCCGATTGAAGAGCGGGGAGACCGACGTCTGGAACTTCTACATGGACAGCTACTGGCGCGACGGCGACAGGTCGATCGGGAAGATGCTGCCGGTGGAGGGGAAGTGGCGCTGTGCGGTCTGGGCAAAGGGAATCGAAGGGGGAGAGAGCGGCCGGGTCACTTTCTTCCGTGAAGGGGAGGCGATCTTTCTGGAGGAGGGCCTTGCGCTGACCGACGAATGGCAACTTTTCGAGTGGGAGTTCGATGTGGAGGAGGGGATCGATCCGATCCGCGAGTACGGCGACGGAGAGTATCGTCCGATCCTCGGCTTCCGTCTGGAGGCGGTTGAGGGGACGGTCCTGTTCGACGACGTTGCACTGGAGCGGAACGACGAGACGAACCCGACGGTCTTCACCGAT
>CAMLOB010000364.1 GCA_946481475.1 uncultured Chlorobiota bacterium
GGGTCTCCCGCCGGGTGGGAGCATCAATGAAATCGGGAAAGCTCTCTTTATCGACTATGTCTATCCCTTTGAAATGGTCTCGCTGATCCTGCTGGCGGCCGTCGTCGGGGCGGTGGTCCTGGCGAAGAGACACGTGGAGTAAGGGGAAGGAAGAGGAACAAGGGAATCGCCGGAATCATTCCGGCAGGAAACAAACAGGCAGTTCGCACAGCATCACTATACGGTATATCCGCAAAGAAGAAGACATGCACTCGATACCGCTGAACTACTATCTCATACTGAGCGCGATCATCTTCCTGATCGGTTCGATCGGCGTGCTGACCCGCCGCAACGCCATCATCATCTTTATGTGCATCGAACTGATGCTCAACGCCGTCAACCTGACGCTGGTCGGGTTCAGCCGGTTCTTCGGCGATCAGGCCGGACAGATCATGGTCCTGATGGTGATGACCGTCGCCGCCGCCGAGGCTGCCGTCGGCCTGGCCATCGTCCTCTCCCTCTTCCGGAACAAGCAGACGGTCTACCTCGACGAAGTCAACCTGATGAAGTGGTAGCCGAACCCGCCACCCGGAACTCCCCCCGCATGCGGAATGCCTTCAAGCATACCCTGCGTATTCTCCTGATCACCGCCATTCTCTTCGGCTCCCTCTGGTATGCCCTCAGGGATGTGGAGTGGAGCAAACTCTGGCCGGCAATCACCGAGGCAAACTTCTTCTGGACGTTCATGGTCGCCGCCGTCGTCATGCTGGCCCACCTGGCCCGTGCCGAACGGTGGCGTTTCTTTATCGCCGACGGACGGAAGATTCGTCTGGGGAACGCCTTCTCGGCGACGGTGATCGGCTACTTCATGAACAACATCATCCCCCGCTCCGGCGAGTTCGTCCGCCCCTGGACGTTGGCCCGGCGGGAGGGACATTCCACCAGCGCCCTGCTGGCCACGGTCGTGGTGGAACGGATTCTTGACGGAATCACGCTGCTGGTTATTCTCGTCGGCATCATTCTGATTGCCGGAGATGAACTGGCCGGTCTGTTCGGGCAGATCGAGGGACTGAATGACTACACACCGGCCGATCTGATCTACGCAGTTGCCATTCCGGTTGCCGCCCTCGTTCTCCTGCTGGTCCTGGCTCTCGGAACCCGACTCGGGGACGTGCTGGTCCGCTTCGCCGAAAAGGTTCTGCCGGAGAAGATCGGCGCAAAAATCGGCGGTCTGTTCGAGGAGTTCCGGGCCGGGGCGAAGTTCACCGGCGGCGGACGGGGCCTTGCGGCGGTGATCTTCTGGAGTGCCGTCATCTGGCTCGGCTACATCCTCAGTCTCCACTGCGGTGTCCTCGCCTTCGGCTTCGACACGGCCTACGGTCTGGACTTCGGCGATTCCACGGTCCTGCTCGGCATCACTGCCGTCGGCATGGCCATCGCACCGACGCCCGGAGGATTCGGCGTCTTCCACGCCTCCTGCCGGGGTGCGCTTGTCTCGCTCTACGGTGTGCCGGTCGAACAGGCGGTCGCCTTTGCCCTGGTCGTCCACTTCGCGCAGTATGCCGCGGCGATGATCGTCGGCGCCGTTCTCATCGCTCGCGAGGGGATATCGCTGAAGAGTGCCTTCAGCGCCGCAGAGCAGGGAGAGAGAGAAGAGAAAGAAGCGGATGAAGACGATCCTCAACCTTCCGGAGAGAGGGAAAGAGGCTCCTGAAAACATTGTTCAACAACTTCCCGACAGAAAAGCTACCGACAGATCATGCGCATTCTCTACATCTATCCACACCCGGACGACGAGTCGTTCGGTCCGGCGGCCGTCATGGCAAAGCAGCGGCGACTGGGACACGAAGTTCATCTGCTCACCCTGACGAAAGGGGGCATGACGAAGGTCCGCCACAAGCTCGGTCTGAACGTTGAGGAGATGGGAGAGGTACGCCACAGGGAGATGCTCCGGGTGGCCAAGGTGCTGGATCTGAACGGCATGGAAGTTCTGGATCTTCCGGACAGCGGATTGAAGGAGATGGATCCACGCGAGATCGAGAAGGTTGTTGAGGACATCGTCCGCCGACTCTCCCCTCACCTGCTGGTCTCCTACCCGGTCCACGGCATCAGCGGCTTCCACGACCACCTCGTCATGCACGCAGTCATCAAACGGGTCTTCTGCGAACTCAGGGAGGAGATTCCCGAACTGCAACGGCTGGCGATGACGACGCTGACCGAGGAGTTCGTCAACCGGAACAGCGGTCCGTTCCGGCTGCACCACTCCACGCCGGAGGAGATCGACTGTATCGAGGAGGTGACCGAAGAGGACATCGAGGCCAACCGCGAGGCGTTGCGATGCTACGAGACCTACCGGGAGACGATCGAGAAGACGGGAGTGCTGGAGAACCGGGGCTCGACCTATCCCTTCGAGATTTTCGGCGAGGAGCACACCCCTCCGCTGAGTGATCTTCTTGAAGGACTTGACGAAGTGTGATCTCCGGTGAACGAACGGACCAAAGGTATTCTGCTTCTGCTGGGTGCCGCCCTCTGCTGGAGTCTCGGCGGACTCCTCATCAAGATGGTCGATCTTGAACCCCTCGGCCTGGCCGGAGCGAGAAGCGGCATCGCGGCCGTTCTCATCTTTCTCTATCTTCGCCGCTTCTCCGGTCCGGCCTCCCCTTCCGGCGGATCGAACCTTCCTCTTCTCCGGCGACTCCGCGCTCAACGGAACGTCCTGCTTGGAGCATTGGCCTACGCCGGCACGGTTATCTTCTTCGTCATCGCCACAAAACAGACGACGGCGGCCAACGCCATCCTGCTGCAATACACCGCTCCGATCTGGGTGGCCCTCCTCAGCCCGCTTCTGCTGCGCGAACCGACATCGCGGATCGACTGGCTTGCGGTTATCGTCACCTTCTGCGGCATGGCCCTCTTCTTTGTGGATGACGTCACCGCAACGGCACGGATGGGAGACCTGATCGCGATCATCGCCGGAGTCTTCTTCGCCCTCTGCATCATGGCACTGCGAAAGGGACGGGACGGATCGGGGATGCGGATGGTCCTCTACGGCAATCTCCTGGCGGCCCTCATCTGCTCACCCTTCCTGATCGGCGACTCCCTTCCGACCGAGGACATTCTCCCGTTGCTGACGCTGGGCCTCGGTCAGCTCGGACTCGGCTACATCCTCTTCACGCAGGGTATCGCCCGGGTCACCGCCGTCGAGGGGGCGCTGATCCCGGTGGCCGAACCGATGCTGAACCCTCTGTGGGTCGCCCTGGCAATCGGAGAGATTCCCTCGGTCTGGTCGGTCGTCGGCGGACTTATCGTCCTTGCGGCCGTCACCGGACGAGGAGTGTGGTATGCGACGAGGGGGAAAAACCCGACAGGGAAAAATCCGGAAGGCAACATTCAAAACGGTTGAAACCGGTTGCCGGACAAGATCTGCGGATAGAGCGGACGGATATGATTTATTTCTTCCCACAGGTCGGCGGACAACGTCACTCCACGTATTTTCTTTCTGTGGGGTGGGGCAGCGACCTGAACCGAACAACAAAAAGAAAGAATCGAGCGGGATATTATCATGCGACGCATCCTTTCTCTCTGTACACTTCTACTCATAACCCGAACGGTATTTATGACACCGACACTGACCGCGCAGAACGAAACCGATCCGTATCTCTGGCTTGAAGAAGTCGACGGCGAAAAGGCCCTGAACTGGGTTCGCCGCCACAACGAGGAATCGACCTCCCTCTTCGAATCGGATCCCTCTTATCAGTCTCTCTACAACCGTCTCCTGGCAATTTTCAACGACGACAACCGGATCCCCTACCCGTCGATTCAGGGGGCGTGGCTTTACAACTTCTGGCAGGACGAGCGGAACGAGCGGGGGATACTCCGGCGGACGACACCCGAATCCTATCTGAGCGGAAACCCGGACTGGCGAACGGTGCTGGACGTCGACCGTCTGGCCGAAGAGGAGGGGGAGAACTGGGTCTACAAAGGATCGGTCCCCCTCTATCCCGACCACACACGCTGTCTCGTCCAGCTCTCCCGCGGCGGCGGCGATGCGATAGTGCTCCGGGAGTTCGACCGGGATGCGGGGAAATTTATCGACGACGGATTCAACCTGCCGGAGGCGAAAATGAGAGCGTCGTGGGTCGACCGGGATCACATCTACATCGGAACCGATTTCGGCAAAGGCTCGCTGACCACATCGGGCTATCCCCGCATCATCAAGAAGTGGAAGCGGGGAACGCCGATCGAGGAGGCGGAAACCGTTTTCGAGGGGAAGGAGAGTGACGTCAGCGCGCTGGGCTACGTGGTCCACACGCCGGAACGGAACTATCACATCCTCATGCGCCTGATCACCTTCTACACCTCGGAAATCCACGTCTTTGAAAACGATCGTCTGATCAAACTCGACATTCCGGCCGACGCCTCGGCCTCCTTTCATCAGAACCAACTCCTCGTCTACCTGCAGTCGGCCTGGGAAATCAACGGGGAGAAGTACGTCACCGGATCACTCATCAGCATCGACTACGACGACTTTCTGAAAGGCGACCGGAACTTTCAGGTCGTCATGGCCCCCGACGCCGAATCGAGCATCGATTCCTATACGACGACGCGGGACTATCTGCTGGTCAACGTTCTGCGAAACGTCCGGAGCGAACTCTACCGGTTCCGTTTTGAAGAGGGAGAATGGCAAAGAGAGCGGATCGATCTGCCGACATTCGGTTCGATCAACGTAATCAGCACCGACGAGGCGACCAACCGCTTCTTCCTGACCTACACCGACTTCCTGACGCCGACGACGCTCTACTTCTCCGATGAAGAGGGAGAACTGCGGGAGGCCGGAAGAAGTCCGGCCTGGTTCGACGCCACCCCCTACGCCATCGAACAGCGCAAAGCCGTATAGCGTGACGGAACCGAAATCCCCTACTACCTGATCGCCCCGACGGGGATGAAAACCGACGGGAGCAAC
>CAMLOB010000365.1 GCA_946481475.1 uncultured Chlorobiota bacterium
CCAACTATCCAACTATCCAACTATCCAACTATCCAACTATCCAACTATCCAACTACCGATCCCTCGCAATCACAAACTCCGCAAAGTCATGCAGCGACTGCGTAGCCGGTGAATCGGGGAGAATGGCAAGTGACTGGCGGGCATCGTCACGGTAGCGGCGGGCGGTCTGTTCTGCGTAGGTGATTCCCTGACGCTCGCCGATGAATTCCCGTATTCTTGCCGACGTCTCGGCCATGTCATGTCCGTTCTTTCCGTTTCTGATCAGCCGGATCACCCGCTTCGCCTCCCGTCGCGTCGAGGTGTTCAGGGCGTGGATCAGCGGCAGCGTCAGCTTCCGTTCCTGCAGGTCATTCCCGGTCGGTTTGCCGATGTCCTCTCCGTTGGAAGTGAAATCGAAAATGTCATCCCGAATCTGGAAGGCGATGCCGACCATCTCGCCGTAACGATGGAGTGCCTTGCGAATCGCAGGATCGTCCGTGGCCGAGAGTGCGCCGATCTCGCAGCAGGCCGCAATCAGTGAGGCGGTCTTGTCGGAAATGATCCGGAAATATTCATCTTCCCGGAGATCCAGCTTCCTCGTCTTTCGCGTCTGCATCAGCTCCCCCTGACTCATCCGCTGCACGGTCTGCGAGGTGACGTCGAGGAAATCGAACTCCTTGTTCTCGTTCGCCAGGCGAAGTCCCTGCGCCAGCATGTAGTCGCCGACCAGGACGGCGGTCTTGTTGTTCCAGACGGAGTTGACCGACGGGCTTCCGCGACGCTCGTCGGCCTCGTCGACAACGTCGTCGTGGACGAGCGTGGCGGTGTGGAGAAGTTCCACCATTGCCGCGCCGATATAGGAGCGTCGGGAGAGTCTGCCGGCGGCGGCTGCCGACAGCAGGACGAGGATCGGGCGGACCTGTTTCCCTTTCTTTTTCAGGATATAGCGGATGGCGGTATCCAGAAGAAGATTGTCGGAACGGAGGGCATCACGGAAGAACTTCCGGAACTCCTTCAGCTCCCGATCCACCGGGCGGCCTATATCGCCGAGCGTTATCCGGCGTGCACGATCTGTCTTTCCGTTGACGGCGATTTCGATATGCTCCGTGTTATTTGTCGTCATTCGCGGGCCTCTCACCCATCGCTTCTTCAAGGGATTCCTTCCACTGTCGCGTTGCAACGCGGGAGACCACGATGCTGATTTCATACAGGATGTAGAGGGGACCGGCCATCATCAACTGGTTGACCGGATCGGGGGTGGGGGTGACGATGGCGGCGACCACAAGGAGGATGATGACGGCATGCCGCCTGTACTGCTTCATAAACGTCGGGGTCAGGATGCCGAGACGGGAGAGCGCCCAGCTCAGGACCGGCATCTCGAAGACCGCACCGGCCGCCAGAATGAAGCCGAGGACGAAGCTGAAATAGGCTTCGATCGTGAAGTCGTTCCGGATCTGCTCGGCTACCTGAAACGACTGGGCGAATTCCAGAGCGGTCGGGATCATCATGTAGTAGGCGAAGGCGACGCCGGCAAGGAAGCAGAAGTTTGTTGCTACGGCGATTCCTCCGACGTATTTCTGTTCTTTTTGGTAGAGTCCCGGCTTGATGAACGCCCAGAGTTGCCAGAGAACAAAGGGGATGGCAATAATCAGTCCGGCAAAGAGACAGACCTGGATCGTCAGCGTGACCTGACCGAACATCACCAGGTTCTGGAACTGGATCGGGGGAGTGGAGTGGTTGGCCGGAGCAAGGAGAAACTGCCAGAGTTGCTCGTAGAAGATCGCGCAGGCCAGACCGCTGACCACAAGAGCGATCAGCGACTTGATGATCCGCCAGCGGAGTTCTTCCAGATGATCGAAGAACCCCATCTCACCGGTCGTCTCCTCACGGAGACGTGAACGGTCCCCTCCCGAATCCTGCGCAGCAACCGGTTCCTCTCCGCCGCTTCCGCGGGGATCGTTCAGGTTCTCCCTGTTCATGTCATCTTCCCGGACAGTTGCCATTCCCTCGGGTTCCTCAATCGTGTCGGTTCGTTATGCCGGGACGTTTTCCGACAGTGAAGGGCGTTCGCCGACCTGCTGCTGAAGTTCAGGGTAGAGGGGGAAGCCGTTGCAGAACTCCCGGACCTCGTTCTGTACACTCTTCAGCAGTTCCTCGTTCTTGTGATCGCGCAGGACCCGGTCGATGAACCCGGCGATCTCCCCCATTTCCTCTTCCTTCATCCCGCGACTGGTCATCGCCGCCGAGCCGAGACGGATGCCGGAGGTGATGAGGGGGGACTTGTCGTCGAACGGCACGGCGTTCTTGTTGCAGGTGATGCCCGCTTCGTCCAGTGCGTTCTCGGCCGCCTTGCCGGTCAGCTCCCTGTTTCGCAGGTCGATCAGCATCAGGTGGTTGTCGGTTCCGCCGGAGATGATGTTGTAGTCTCGCTTCATCAGCTCGTCGGCCAGCGCCTGTGCGTTGCGGATCACCTGCTCGGTATAGGTGCCGAACTGATCGGTCAGCGCCTCGCCGAAGGCCACGGCCTTTGCGGCGATCACGTGCATCAGCGGTCCTCCCTGGATGCCGGGCATCACCCCACTGTCGATGATCTCCGACATCATCTTCACCCGGCCCGATTTCGGCGCGACGACTCCGAACGGGTTCTCAAAATCCTTTCCGAGGAGGATCATTCCGGCCCGGGGTCCGCGCAGTGTTTTGTGTGTGGTGGAGGTCACCACGTGGCAGTGCTCCACAGGGGAGTCAAGTTTCCCCTTTGCGATCAGTCCGGCCGGGTGGGCGATGTCGGCCATCAGAAACGCGCCGACCTCCCGGGCGATCTCGCCGAAGGTCGCGTAGTCGATGTTCCGGCTGTAGGCCGAGGCGCCGACGGTGATCATCTTCGGTCTGTGCTCCCGCGCCTTGCTCCGCACGTCGTCGTAATCAATCAAACCGGTCTCCCGGTCGACACCGTAGGAGACGAAGTTGTAGAACTTGCCGGAGAAGTTGACCGGCGAACCGTGGGTCAGATGGCCGCCGTGCGAAAGGTCCATGCCGAGGACCGTGTCGCCGTGCTGAAGGAAAGAGAAATAGACCGCCATGTTGGCGCTGGAGCCGGAGTGGGGCTGGACGTTGGCGTACTCGGCGCCGAAGAGTTTTTTCAGCCGTTCGATCGCCAGCGTCTCGGCCACATCCACCCACTCGCACCCGCCGTAGTAGCGGCGGCCGGGATAGCCCTCGGCGTACTTGTTCGTCAGGACCGAACCCTGCGCATCCAGAACGGCACGACTGACGAAGTTTTCGCTGGCGATCAGTTCGATCTTGTCGTTCTGCCGGTAAAGTTCCCCCGCGAGGGCGCGAAAGACTTCGGGATCCTGTTGTCTGACGTGGTTGTACATGTTTCTGAACGTTCGATTGACGATGTTTGATTGTCGAATTATATACGAGGGTGGTTGATGGTGAGGGGTTAGCTATGAGCTATGAGCCGTCAGCTATGAGCCATGAGTTGTCGGTCAGGGGCTGTCAGCTATGAGCTGTGGGTAGTGAGCACTTTGTTGTCCGGGTAAAAAGGGATGCTCCACAATCTAACCATTCAACGATTGAACAATACGACAACCCTGCTCCCGACTCCGGACCATCAATCGACTCAACGATCCCACCACCCCGACTCTTAACTCCCGACCCTCGACTCTCAACTATTTCCCCGTCACCTCATGAATCTTCTCCACCCGTCGCCGGTGCCGGTCCTGATCGGAGGCGGGGGTTTTCAGGAACGTCTCGATGATCTCCGGTACCCGGTTCCACTCCACCAGGCGTTCGCCGATCGTCAGGACGTTGGCGTCGTTATGCTCGCGGGCCAGAGCGGCCATCTCCGGCGTCAGGCAGTTTGCCGCCCGGATTCCCTCGAACTTGTTGGCGACGATCGAGACGCCGATACCGGAGCCGCAGACGACGACCCCCCGGTCGGCCCGGCCTGAGGAGACCGCCTCGGCCACCCGTGCCGCGTAGTCCGGATAGTCCGCCGAATCGGTGGAATCGACACCGAAATCGCTCACCTCATGTCCGTTCCTGCGAAGATACTCCGCAATATTCCGCTTGTACTCGTAGCCCGCATGATCGGAGGCCACCGCAATCCGTTCACCCATAATTGCCGTTTCAAGATATTGATTCAATCGCAGCCGACAAATATACGGAAGTTTCCGGGGGAGGCCGGGGAGAGAGGGAGAGGGAGGTGTGAGAATGTGGAACGGGAAAAACGGGGTGGGTGAGAAGTTTTTGGTTCTGACGTGTCTTATCGGGCGGCGGGAGTCGAGAGTTGAAGCGTTGCATGGTTCAATTGTTGAGTGGTTGAATTGTAGAGCATCTCTTGTGTATTCTGACTGCTGACAGCTCAATGCTCACAGCTCCCGCTTCATACACAAATACCAGAGCCGGTGAACATCAGAAAACGCCGAAGAAAAGGAGAGAGCTACACTATCCGGGATCTGGAAGCCGATCCGAAGTTGAGGAAGATGTCATTTCGCGTCAAGCTTGTTCTCGTCCTGATCAGTCTCGGCAATTTCATCTTTTCGGCCATGTATGATACGGCCTATCAGGCAACGTTCTTGCTCTCGCTCATCTGGGTTTCCGGTCCGGCGGCCCTGGGTATCGCGGTCTTCTCCTGGTTCTGTATGCACTCCGAGGTCAGAACAATGAGTTGGCCTGCACGAATCGGGTGGTTGTCGGTAGGGAGCATGACGATCGTTCTCCTGATGATGGGATATGTCCTCTTCCTTAATACGGTGATCGGAAAACAGGAGCCGGTAGTCCTCTCAGGAGAGATCATAGACAAATTCAGAAGTCCCGGACGGCACAAAGGTTATTACGTCGTAGTCGATTTCGCGGCCGAAGGGGACACTCTTCGCTGGCCGGTTTCATACCAGGAATTCGATTCGGTACGGATCGGTGATTCCTTTGAACGGCATGTCAGGCGAGGAGGAC
>CAMLOB010000366.1 GCA_946481475.1 uncultured Chlorobiota bacterium
GACGCCGCCGGCGCCGGAGACGGGCCGGAGGTCCAGATTTACGTCGTTGAGTCAGGCGGGGGCGCCCGATCGGCTGGGCTCGGCGGGACGTTCTTCCGGACAGATCTTCTCGGAAATGCTTCAGAGCCGGACGCTGGCCGACAGTCTGATCGAACGTCTGGATCTGACCGAGCGGCTCGGACTTCCGGAGAGTCGCATTGTGGCGGTTGATGAGCTGAAGGGGAGAATCAACGTCGAGGAGGGGAAGTCGGGCGTCATCACGATCGGTTTCAGCGTGGACACGCCACGTTTCCCGAGCGACGAGGAGATGGTGCAGGCCCGGATGCTGGCCGCCGAAGTCGTCAACGAGGCGATTGAAGTTCTGGATATTCTCAACCGGGAGAAGATGGTGACCCAGGCCCGGAGTTCACGGGAGTTTCTGGGACGGATGACCGAGATCAAGCGGGCCGAACGGGATTCGATCAGTCTGGCGCTGGCCGAGTTCCAGAAGGAGAACCGGGCATTCGACGTCGACAAGCAGCTTGAGGTCACTGTCCAGTCGCTGGCCGGAATCCGTTCCAGAATACAGACCCTGGAGATCGAGATCGCCGCGGCAGAACAGGAGTATCAGCCCGATGCGCAGGTGATCGACAGGATGAAGGAGCAGTTGGCCGAACTTCGCGCGCAGCAGGCCAGCGTTGCCGGACGTGATGTGCTCGGCATGGATCTCAGCGACGCTCCGGACCTGGCCCGACAGTATGCCGGTCTGCGTCTGGATCTTGAGGTGGCCACCCAGGTCTATACCTATCTTGAAAGTCAGTATCACTCCGAACAGGTGCAGGAGGCGCGTGATCTGCCGACCGTCTCCGTTCTCGATCCGGCCGTCCCTCCGGAATATCGTTCCGCTCCACGCAGAACGTTCTTCGTCATGGTCGCCTTCCTGATCGTCCTCGTCACCGGCATCGTTCTCGTCTTTATCATGGAACTTTTCGGTCGGGAGTTCGGCCGGTTCGCCGCAGACTATTTCCCGCGGTTGAGCCGCAAAGCTCCACGGCTGAAACGGCAGTCCGGAGAATAGAGGGGAAATGGCGCGACGTAACGAAGACGAACCGGATGCCCGTCCGATCCGCATCCTTGCCGTCGACAAGACGGCGGTTCTCGACCATGTTCGACGGCGGTGGGATCGGCTGGCCTCCACGCCCGGGATCGATCTGACCCTGCTTGTTCCCGAGGTCTGGATTGAAAATTTCAGACCCCACCGGTATCATCATTCCGATCGTTATCGGTACGACGTCGTTGTGGGGAAGACCCTGGGGACCGGACATGAGCTGCGGGCGGTCTATCGCTCCGGTGTTCGCGAGGCGTTCCGCCGTTCGCGTCCCGATATCGTGCTGATGTTCGAGGAATCCTTTTCGTTCTTTGCCCTGCAAATCCTTCTGGGGAAACGACGCCATGCACCGGATGCCCGCCTGGTTTTCTACAGCAACAACATCACCTCCTACGCCATGCCCGGCTACCGGCTTGCCCGGCTCTACCGGAGCATTGCCGACTACGTCACCCCTCGCTGCGATGTCGGCCTCTGCGTGAACGACGTGGCCGCCCGAGTCCTGTCCGAGGCGGGGTACGATACCGAGGTCAGAACGCTTTTCTACGGCATCGATGAGGAGCGGTTTGCACCGATGGAGAAGGCGAATGTGCGGGAAGAACTCGGGATGTCGCCGGAGGAGACGATCATTCTCTATGCCGGGCGATTGATTGAATTGAAGGGAGTGCAGGACCTGATAGATGCCTACGCAGGGTTGCGGCGGAACAGACCCGATCAACGGCTGCGGTTGTTGATCGTGGGGGATGGTCCGTATCGCGAACAGCTTGTTGCGCAGGTGGCCGGACTGGGGCTTGCAGAAGCGGTGGAGTTCCGGGACGTGATTCCGATCGACGATATGCCGAAACTGATGAATGCCTGTGATGTGCTGGTGCTGCCGTCACGAGCGGAGTTCAACGAGCAGTTCGGCAGGGTAAACGCCGAGACGATGCTCTGCGGAACAACGGTAGTCGGTTCCACCAGCGGTGCGATTCCAAAGGTGTTGGGTGAAGGAGGCTTCATCTTCAAGGCGGGGGATGTGGGGGACCTGACCGACAAACTGGAGTTTGTGCTGGATCACCCCGACGAGGCGGAAAGACGGAGGAGGCTGGCCCGAACATTCGCGCTGGAACGCTATTCAACCGAAGCGACGGTGAAGAACCTTCGACAACTGATTCGCGATCTGACCGACATCTCCGACTGAAAAGAAGGACGATTGAAAAAGAATAACAGAGAGAGCCGAGAAAGAACCGAGACGTGCTGACGCTTCTGGCCGATAAGACCCGCCGTGATACGGCAATGATCAGGGATCGCTTTCAGAGGGATCCTCTCGGTCTGCTCATGCTTGTCCTGAGCGTTTTTATTCTCGGCTACGGCGGCGTCGGCCTGCTGAACACACCCTTCCGGATCAAGTTTTTCGAGGCATGGGCCGGAGCGATCTTCTCCGGCATCGAGGTGATTATCCTGTTGCTCCCCTGTCTGGCGATCATCCGTCGGATCGTCAGCGACGATTTCTACATGACGCCGACCCGGATGACCGCACCGATCATCCTTCTGGCCTTCTACATGGCGATTGTTCCATACTTCCGTATGGTCGTCGCCGAGGGGACGTTCCGGATTCCGATGGAGGCGAATTTCGTCCCGTTCTTCATCATCATGTTCTTTGCCTGGCGCCTGATCTTTCATCCCTCGGATGTCCGTCTGATGGTCTGGATCCTCCTGATCTGCATCGCCTACCGCTGTGTTGAAGGGGTGGCGATCTGGTTCAGCAACGACATTATCTGGGGACTTCTGACCGGCTGGCGCGACGGGTTGTTCCTCTCGATGGGGTTGAGCGGTGCGTTGTTTGCCTACGTCATCAAGCCCGACGGGGAGGAGTGGTATGCCCGGATCAGAAAGATGCTCTTCATCCTTGCTCCGCTGGTCATCTTTATCTTTATCGCCTCGATGCGCCGCTCCTACATGCTCAGTCTCGTCGTCGCTGTCCCTTTGCTCCTCTTCTATCTGAAGCCGGCTGAGCGGAAGCGGATGTTCGTGATTATTCTCATTGCTCTTCCCTTCTTTATCGCCGCCACATTTGTCGTGGGGGCGGATCGGTTCACCGACAGGGTCAGCGGTATCGCGACGCCGGGGCAGGAGAGTTCGGCAGCCTGGAGAGTTATCGAGTACTACAACGTCTACCGGATGGCTCTTGAGCGTCCCTTCTTCGGGTGGCCCTGGGGGGCGGCGTTCATCAATTATACCGGCATCGACCTGACCTGGCTGAATATCCTGGTCCCCCACAACGTTTACCTTTACGTCCTGATGCGGAGCGGTCTGGTCGGGCTTGTCTTCTTTCTCTGGTTTGTCTGGCGGTACATCCGACTCAGTCTGGACGTCGTCAAGGGGGCTGTCTCTCCGGGCTACCGGTTTCTTGCTCTCTGGATGGCAAGTGCCTCGCTGATGACCGTAATTGCCGGACTGACCAATCCGGTCTTTGCCAGCAAGCTCATCATTCTGGTCCCCTTCCTGATAACGTTGACCGGCTTTCTGCCGGGGGCACTGCGGGAGAGCGAGAGGGGGAAGGAAATTTCCCTTGTTTCGCAGTCACGATCCTCCTGATATTTTCGTCAATAGAGCCCGGGTTCGCTCGCGCGAAATCTCAGGAAAGAACCATTTGACGTATATGCGACCATTTCTTTTTCACTTCACAACATTTCTTCTGGTCCTCTGCGGACAGGGGATTGCGCAGGATCGGCGGGATTTCTCCCATCGCTCAGCCGCCGATGCCGACGTCAGGGTCGAACGATCCGACAATGGATCGATGCTGTTGAGCGTTGACAATCTTCGCCCCCGAATCGGCGAAAAGGGGCAGATCCTTCATAACAGCGAACGCTATCTCTTCAGCAGAGATACCGGAACTCTTCCGGAACTGCGATTTCAGGTTGCCGTCCCTTTCCACGCAGAACATTTCCGTCTCTCGGTTGAGGATCGCACCGAGACCCGGGGAGCATTTCCCGCCGCATCGGCTGCCGGCACTGCCGGAGAACCTGAGCTTGAACTTCTGGGGGAGTCCCGCCTTCGCTCTCTTCGCATCGTGACGATCGGCTGGAGGCCCTTCCGGCGTCAGGGGGATGAACTGGTCTGGTCGACATCCGCTTCGATCAGGCTTGACTGGGAGAATGTCGGTGATCTGCAGAAGGGAGAGGGAGGTGCGGCGAAGGAGATTCCGGTGGTTGCGGAGGAATTGCGCCGGAGTATCCTGAATTATGATCAGGCAAGCTCTTTGCCGGGCTATACCGGCTCACTGTCGAACCCTCGTCTGCTTTCGGGTGCCGCTTCGGATTGGGGAATCGGCGAAGCGGCGATGATCTTGCTGGTTCCGGCCGATGCGGTCTATAGCATGACGGGAGCGGAATTTACTGCTGCCGGCGGACCTTCAGGCGTTTCGGTGAAGAAGCTTCGCATGTATAACCGGGAAGAGGAAATCGAGTTCTATCTGTATGATAACGGAACGCCCGGACAGTTCGATGCCGAGGATGTGCTGGAATTCAGAGGAGAACGGAATCCGGGAGAACCGGGAATCTATCTGAACGAAATTACCGACACGAATGCCTACATCCTGAGTTGGAACGGGAGCGGAGATGAGGGAGGGCCGAAGGTGATAGAACCGGTTGCGAACACGTATGACCGGGTGATTGAATCCTATGATTCCACTCTGCACATCGAAAAGGAAGAATTCTGGTTCGGAGGACTGACCCTTCCCCCATACCTTGACGGCGAGGTCCGGACGCTTCACATGTCCGAACGGGTAGCGCACGAGCGGTTCTACTGGAGGAAGTCCCGCCTGACGATCGAGAACCCTCTGGAATTCGATTGCTCTCCGGTCTACGGTC
>CAMLOB010000367.1 GCA_946481475.1 uncultured Chlorobiota bacterium
GGCGTGGGCGGGTTCGTCGCGATCGTCGTGCTGATGGTGATCCGGCAGCTTCGGAACCGGTTTTCTCCTCCTTCAAATTGAATATTCTTGTATGCGGCTTGTTTGGGGAGAAGGGATTCAGGATATTTGTGCTGTTTTTACAGGCAGCCCGGCACCAGGAGGCTGCACTAACGTCCAACCGCATCCGGAAACGACTGCCAGTGCTCGGATTTTTTTCCAACGACATCGCTATTGACCTCGGAACCGCCAACACTCTTATCTGGATGAAAGGTAAGGGGGTGGTGCTGAACGAACCGTCAATCGTCGCGTTCGACAGAACGACCAAGAAGATCGTCGCCATCGGGCATGAAGCCCAGGCGATGATCGGCAAAACTCACAGGGATATCCGGACAATTCGTCCGCTGAAGGATGGCGTCATCGCCGACTTCGAAATTGCCGAGGGAATGCTCCGGGCATTCATTCGGAAGATATCCCCCACCTGGCAGCCTGCCCGTCGCATCGTTGTCTGCGTTCCCTCCGGCATCACCGAAGTGGAGAAGCGGGCGGTGCGGGATTCGGCAGAACATGCCGGCGCGAAGGAAGTCCATCTGATCGCAGAACCGATGGCCGCAGCAATCGGCATCGGTCTGGATGTGGAGGCGCCGGTCGGCAACATGATCATCGACATCGGCGGCGGGACGACCGAGATCGCCGTGATCGCCCTGAGCGGCATCGTCAACGACGAGTCGATCCGGATCGCCGGTGACGAGATGACAAACTCGATTGTCCAGTACTTCAAGAAGAACCACAACATCCTGATCGGCGAGCGGACGGCCGAGGCGATCAAGCATCAGGTGGGGAGCGCCATGCCGCTGGAGGAGGAGATTCAGGTGGAGGTCCGGGGTCGCGACCTGGTTGCAGGCGTCCCGCGCATGACCACCGTGACGAGTGCGGAGATTCGCGAGGCGCTGGCCGAACCGATTCTGGCCATCGTCGAGGCGGTGAAGCTCTCGCTTGAACGGACGCCGCCGGAACTTTCAGCCGACATTCTCGACCGGGGTATCATGCTGACCGGTGGAGGGGCGTTGCTGCGGGGACTGGACGAAAGGATTCGTCGGGAGACCTCGCTTCCGGTCTTCGTGGCCGAAGACCCGCTGACGGCCGTGGCGCGAGGAACCGGCAAGGTGCTGGAGAACCTGCCGATCTACAGTCAAGTGCTGATAAAAAGCCGTCGCTACTAATCCTCTGTTTCAACCCGGTCTATGTATCGCATCGTCGATCTGATCCTGCGCTATAAGGAGTACGCTGCGACGATCCTCCTGACGATTGTCGCGCTCCTGCTGATTTCCGGCGATGACGATAACCGCATCCGTTCGTTCCGAACAATCTCGGTCGGCATTATCGCATCGGTTCAGTCGGCCTTCGACTGGGTACCGAACCCGTGGTCGCTGGAGACCGAGAACCGCGCGCTGCGGAGTCTGAACCGCGATCTCTCGCTGGAAGCGATGCGTCTGCGGGACGCCGGGATCAAGGTGGAGGAACTGCGGAAGATGCTGGAGTTCAGGGAGCGATCCCCGATGAAGCTTGTCGCCGCCGAGGTCGTCGGCAAGCCGACACTTCAGCTTCGAAACTATATCACCATCAATGCCGGATCGGATGACGGAGTAAAGGAAGGAATGCCGGTGATCACGCCGGCCGGTCTGGTCGGTCGCGTCGTCGGACTGGACGACGAGAACGCCATCGTCCTGCTGGTCATCAATGCCGACTCCCGCATTGCAGCCCGGACACTTCGTGGAAGAAACAACGGCATCCTGTTCTGGGACAAGGAAGAGCGGTTGCTGCTGAACAACGTCCCCTCGGTCCTGACGCAGGAAGTGGGAGATACGGTCATCACCTCCGGACTCTCCTCCTTCTATCCGGAAGACATTGTGATCGGAACCGTGGCCAAGGTAGAGGAAGAGCAGGGAACGCTGTATCATCGGATCATTGTCGAGCCGACGGTCAACTTCGCAACGCTGGAGGAGGTCTTCGTCGTTCTCTTCACGCCGGACACAAAACGACTTGAGCTGGAGAAAAGAGTGCTTGAGGAAGTCGGACCTTCCGGCGGAGGGAATCAGGAACAATGATTTCCTCGAACCGCATTATCTGGTATGCCATTGCCGCTCTCTTTCTGCTGCTGGCACAGCTCAACCTGGGATTTATCTCGGTTGAGAACGTCGTGCCCGATCTGCTGGTGATCTACGTCGTCGTCGTCGCCCTGCTGGAAGGACAGTTCGCCGCCATCGTCGCCGGATTTGTCGTCGGACTGGCCTACGACTGGATCAGCAGCGACATCAACGGAACAAACGCCCTCGGGAAACTGTTTGCAGGATTTGTGGCGGGATTCTTCTATGAGGATGGTCTGGAAGTGCAGGGGGCGATCGGCACGTTCCGCTTTTTGGGCGTGACCGCCGGAGCCACTCTGGTCCACAACATCATCTACTATTTCTTCTACGTGCAACCGGCCGATCTCTCCTTCTGGAACTTCTTCCTTCGGGGCGGACTGGCCGGGGTCCTCTACACAACAGTCATTGCCGCAATTGTGATGCTGGTGGCGGCACGGAAGAAGAGCTGGTAGTCGGGAATGGAGACGAAGAGGCGAGGGAGCATTGGTTCTTTTACCTTTTTCCTCTCTCGACTCCGAACTCCTGACTCTCGACTTTTCCCTCTCCAAAATCTACAAGCCTCACACTCCCCGACTCCTGCTCCCCTCTCCTGACTCTCGACTTTTCCACCACCAACCATTCAACTCCTTCGCTTCGACTCCGCACCGGATCCCTCGCCATCCTCCGGGTCTCCCGATGTCGGCTAAAGACCGACGGCTACCGCGACTCCTGACTCTCGACTCCCACATCTTGACTCACGACTCTCCCCCACCCTTCGAGCCGGTCGACGACGTCCCCCCGCTCTTGGTCCCCCCGGAAGCCGAAGTGTCGGTACCGGATGATTTCGAACCGGACGTTTCCGAGCCGGACGACTTCTCGCCGGATGATTTCTCCCCTCCCCCCTTCCTCACATAGTCGGTCAGGTAGAAACCTTCCCCCTTGAAGACAAGCCCGGCTCCGCCGCTGACGATGCGCTTCACATCCCCCTTCCCCTTCATCTCCTCATCTTCCTGAATGCAGAGAGATACGGGACAGTGAGTGAGGGCGTCGGCCGTGATCGACTGGAAGTATTCAAACCGATGTCCGCATGTCTTGCAGACGTAATCGTATGTCGGCATTCTCTGATCTGTTATCTGCTGGTGTTGATATGTTGTTCCGGGACGGAATTTACGGCGCGGCAGGAAAGATTTTCTTCAGGATTTGTTTGCCCTCTCTCCTTTTTCAGAACGCATAGCCGATACTGAGCTGATAGGCAAGGTCGAGCGAATGATTCCAGACCCACCGATCCTGTCCCTGATAGTCGAGCGGATTGTAGACCGGGAAACCGACCCCGAATCTGATCGGCCCGGCCGGGGTCTCTATGCCGATGTTCAGTCCGGTTGCCAGACCGAGATATTCGATAAACGTGTTCAGCGTGATCAGCTCCCTGTCGTCACTGTAGTTTCGGAAGTAGGCGTTGCCGGCATCGATGAAGGGGATAAGGACAAACCGCTCGCCGAGTCGCATCCGGTATTCCACGCTCCCCTCGATCAGCCAGAGGCCTCCGAGAAGGCGACGGCTTTCGTCGAGAATTTCGCGAAGGACCGTGTCGGCACAGGTTCCGGCGAAGTCTGCCGGAGGAGAAGTCACCAGCATGTCCCGCGCCCCCCAGCCCCGGATGCTGTTTGCACCGCCGGCATGGAAGCGGCTGCCGATCGGCGTCAGGGGGAACTCGCCGAACTGACCGATCGCCCCGCCGTGCAGCCGGAACGCCCAGACGTTCCGGCCTCCGGCCGACATATAGCGTCGGTAATCGATCTCCCCCTTGATGAATCCCCCGACGACTCCGGCAAACGCCCCGGTGAATCCGACATCAACGCGACCTTCGAGATAGTATCCTTTTGTCGGAGAGAAAAAATCGTTCCGGTGATCCCCGACAACCGACGTGCCGATCACCAGCGTCTGCTGGAGCGCGCTCCCCTGATCGCGTGCGGCCTGACTCGGCTTCAGTTCCGGACTGTCCCCCTGCAGTACCTGCACGCGATAGATGTCGCGAGCCAGGGCCGGGATGATCTGCTCGACCAGCAGATCCTTATCACACGAGTCGGGAAGGGCCACCTCCGCCAGACGTGTCTCGGCCTTGGCACGGATATACTCGGCCACATTGGCGTAACTGGTATTCTGAAAGAAGAGTCGGGCGGAGATGCCGCTGACGATGAAGGAGGAAGGGAAATTCCAGCCGAGATCGGTACCGAACGAGAACCGACGCGAGACCAGACCGACATCGGCTTCCCGGTCATCCACACCCCGTGCGATGCCGGCAGAGAAGCTGACGACGTCAGAAGGAATCAGCAGAGGAGCCGGAACGTCGAGACGACCGTCGAGTCCCCACTGCGCCTCATCAAACGTAAACAGACGAGTCTGTCCACGTCCCCCCACCGTCCCCCGTATCGCCCGGCGAAAGATGTTGTGCCGTGTGAAGCGGGCGGAGACACCGGCACCGAAGACCGTCTCATCGGCTCTGGGGGAAAGACTCAATTCGAGCGAACTTTCAAACTCGTACTGATCGTTGAGGTTGTAGTCGACCTCCATGTTGATCGTGTCACCATTGATCGCGGCCGTATCGATCGTCACCAGCTCGAAGATGCCGAGCCGGTACAGATCCCGCCGGCTGTCGTCAACCGCCGACCTGTTGTACCACTCGCCCGGTTGGTAGCGGAGTCTGCTCCGGATCAGACTGGTATCGACCGGAGGGGCCTTGGTAACGCTATCGATCGGGAGGACGGCCGTCGTTCCGATGCCGAGCGTGATCGGTCCATGCGCCGCCGCGAC
>CAMLOB010000368.1 GCA_946481475.1 uncultured Chlorobiota bacterium
AAGGGGGGACAGAACGTTAACAAGGTGGAGACGGCCGTCCGGTTGCGCTACGAGTTTACCAGTCCGCGGGGGGATCGCTACCCGATCATCGTCAGTTGTCAGGAGGAACGATCGCAGCTTCAGAACCGTGAACGGGCGATGCGGATGCTCCGCTCGGAGATCTACGAGATCCTCCGACGGGAAGAAGAGGAGAAGAAGGCGTTGATCGAGGGGAGCAAGAAACGGATCGAATGGGGCAGCCAGGTCCGCAACTACGTCTTCCAGCCCTACACGCTGGTGAAGGATCTGCGAACAAGTACTGAAACCGGAGATGTGCAGGCGGTGATGGACGGGGAGATCGACCAGTTTATCCGGGCATTCCTGCTGCAGTATGCCGAAGCGTAACCGCATCACGGACCTTTTGCCGACCCGGTTGGCAACCGAGGAGCGGTTTCTCGGAATGCCGTACTTTACTTGGTGGTTCGAGTACGGTCGCCTGGAACTCTTCGAGCCGCTGACCGGTCTGATCCCAAGCTCCCGTTGGGGGGAGTGGGAACGGCTGGTCCACAATCTTCCTGAAGCGACGCTTGAACTGATCGGAGGGCATGATGCTCTGGTAGAAGAACTAAGGGATGTTTGCGCCCGACTTCAAGAAGCTCTTGAGAATGGACCGGAACTTCAGGAGATCTATCACCGGAGGATGACGCCGGAATTTCTGACCGGAACCGGGACAACCGAGGCGGAGCTTTTCGGCGCACGCTGGCCCGATGCCCTCTTTCCCTATCTGGCCCAGCTCATCGTCAACGCGACGCCGCCGGACTGTTCTCCTCTCTATACGATCCGTCCCTTCTGGCTGAAATTCGGGGAGGAGTTCCTGGCTCTGCGCCGGAAGGAGCCGTATCGTGAGATTGTGGAACGTTCCGGGGAAATTGCCGGAAGGCTTCTGGAGAATATTCGCAAATTGAGGGCTGCATTTACTGAAAACCGGAAGGATGTTCATGCCGCTTGAAGATCACATCGCGCTGAGGAAATCATTCCCCTTTTCAAAGCTGACGAAACTTCTCACCGCGGCTCTTCTGGTATTTGCGGTACTGCACGGGGTGATGGTCGGAGTACGCCTCTGGCTCTACTCGATTCTCGGGTCGACGTCTGTTGATGAATGGGGGAGCACGGAGGATTTTGTTGATAACGTGAACATCGTCGGCGGCTATATCCTGATCGGAATCTTTCTGGTGACGGCTGTTCTCTTTCTGGTCTGGTTCCATCGCGCCAGAAGAAATATTGATGTGCTGGAGGCCGAAGGCGTCGGCTATGGAACGGGGGGAGCCGTCGGCTGGTGGTTCGTTCCGTTTGCCAATCTGGTGATGCCCTACAGAATCGCCAGGGATATCTGGACTGCAAGCAATCCGGCTACCTACAGGCCAGGTTACCCGACCGCCTGGCTGACTGATGATAAGGCGAGGCCGGTGACTCTCTGGTGGACTTTCTGGCTTATCGCTTTTTTCCTCGACCGGATGACCAACGATATATACAAGGATGTGGTCGATCTCGACCGGTTCAGGGAGATGTTGATCCAGAGCAGTGTGGTCGATATCGTGGCTATCGTTGCCGCATGGTTTGCCGTCCGGTTTGTCCGGGGAGTCTGCGCACGGCAGGAGAAACGCTACGCCGTGATGTGCAATTGGGATTCCGCAGGTGAAGGGGAGGCTCTTCCTGATCCCCTTGCCGCATAGTGCGGAATCTATCGAACATGAAGAATGAAAACGGAATCAGCAGAAGGAGAACAATCGCATGAAACAGGTGCAACTGCTCAAACTTGCTCACGCCCGTTCGGGGGATAAGGGGGATGCCGGAAATGTCGGCGTCATTGCCCGCAAGGAAGAATGGTATCCCGTTATAGCTGAAGCCCTGACAACCGAACGTGTGAAGGAACACTTCAAGGGGATCTGCAACGGACAGGTCGAGCGATTCGAGCTTCCGAACCTCTGGGCGCTCAACTTCCTGCTCCACAACACGCTTGGCGGCGGGGGGACGGTCTCGCTGAAGTTCGACGCGCAGGGAAAGACTCTCTCCTCGGCGATGCTCCGGATGATGATCGACGTTCCGGATGATCTGGAAGTCGATTGATCTCGGGAACACGATGACTTCCGGATCGGGGAATCCATCCGATTGTCATGTCCTCCTGCCGAACCTGCGATGCGGTACACGGATGACGTGCTCTGTCTGATTGACCTGACCACCTCCTGCCGAACCTGCGATGCGGTACAGGCCGGCGTATTCACGATAACCGAACATTCACAGCTTACATCGAATATCCTATGTCACTGATAACCGATCCACAGGAACTGCGCCGCGCCGCACTTGAATTTTTCATGGAAGAGGAGGTCCTTCGCTTCGGAGACTTCACGTTGAAGAGCGGAAGAAAATCTCCCTACTTCTTCAATACCGGACTTCTCTGCTCCGGACGCCAGTTGGCGAAAATGGGCCATCTCTACGCAAGTCTGATTGCGTTGACCGGGGAGTTCAACCAGGCAAGCGTCATTTTCGGCTCGGCCTATAAGGGAATTCCCATAGCAGTGGCCGCCGCCGCCGCCTTTGCCGGAACCGGCAACGAGGATATCCGTGCGGTCAGCGACCGGAAGGAGGAGAAGACGCACGGCGACAAGAGTCAGTTCCTCGGCAGAATAGAGCCGGGAGACAAGGCGATTATCGTCGACGATGTGATTACCGACGGCGCCACCAAGATGGAGGCTCTTGCCAAGCTGCGCGGCGCCGATGTGGAGCCGCTGGCCCTGGTGATCGCCTTCGACCGGCAGGAACCGGCCGACGAGAGCGGAACGACGGCGGTCGACCGGTTCCGGGAGAAGAGCGGAATCGCTGTCTATTCCCTGCTGAGCGTCGGTGATGTCATCAATGAACGCCCCGAGCTTGCGGAGACGTTGCAGTCCCATCTGGAAAGCTTTGCCCTATAAGAGCCGAACACCGAATATCTATGAATCGAACCTTGACGACCTTCTTTGAACATTTGTCGGTGAGGCGAGCGCTTCCCCTGCTGGTTCTTCTCGGGGTATGGATGGGAGGCTGTGCGGAGAAACAGGGGGAGAAAGCTCCGGGCGATTCTGCGGATACGTCTGCGGCGGATACCGGCCTCAGTCCTCTCCCTCCCGATTCGGGCACCTACTCGGTTACCACCACTCCGGAAGGGAGAACCGAGCTTCCCACCTGGAACACGTCGGCGCCGAATCTTTTCATCGACCTGCCGAAAGGCTTTGCGGTCAGGGCCGACAGCGGTCTGGACTACGATGTGGTGTTCGTCTACCGCCGGGACGATCCGGGTGTGGAGGATACGACGCTGCCGGCGATGGCTCTGATGCAGATCGTCCTCTCGGAGCGCTCGATCGGTACATCGGTCCCGTCCCGGAAAGTCGGAACGCGAAAGAGCATGATCGGCACCTATCCCGCCCTCTGGCATCGCTATCGCGATACGACCGTGACGAAATGGGAGTACCGCCAGAACGTTCTGGAGATTCCCCGATACTTCGCCTCGCTCGACCCGGAGAAAGAGGCGGGGAACCTGAACCTCTGGCTCTATGTTGCCGGACGGGATACGGCCGCCGTCGAGCAACTGATGCGGGCGGCCGGAACTCTGGGCATCGCTCCGTGATGAAGGGTGTCCGGAGCATTGCGAAACGTCAACCAACTGCTGCCAACCGAATCGCGTGAATTCTCAGGGATTGCTCGATAATTTTACGTCGTCGACAGATAAAATTGTACACGGATCGGACGGATTGCGACGGATGAACGCGGATCGGATCCGTGTCGATCCGTCGCAATCCGTTCAATCGGTGTACTGTTTTCGCTTTCTTCCGCTTCTCGGCCTTCTGTTCCTGCTGATCTTCCCGATACACTCGGCTCACGCGCAGGAGAACGATTCCCTCAGGTTCGAGCGACTGATTTCGGGATATGGCCGAAGCGATTTCCCGACAAGCGCCCGGGCGTTGCTTCGGCACTATGTGGAGCGGGATCAGGCCGATCAGGGGGTACTTCTCCTCGATTTTATGCAGCGGAGGAAAGGGACGGCCGGGTGGCTTTCGCCCGAGGAGGAACTGCTGGCCCATCTTCTCTTTTCCGATGTGTCCCGGCTTCTCGACACGGCATGGATTCGACCCCGTCTGGCCCGGCGTGCTCTTCGTCCCGGATCTCATGGAATCATTGCCGACGATCTCTATGAGCGACTGCTCGGCAGACTGCGCCGGGATCCCGAAGAGATGTTGCGCCGGATTGAAAGAGGAGCGGGGGAGAATGCCGAGCGGGGATTTCTCCATCTGCTGGTCAACAATCTTTCGGTCAGGGGGGTGCGGAGCGTCGATGATGTGAACGGGATGGTGGAGCAATTTCTGAAGGACCATCCGGAGTCTTCCTATGCCCCGCTCGCCCGAGGCTATCTCTTCCTCAGAACCGATCAGGAGTTGATCGGAGGGGGGCTCTTCGCCGGATATGCTTCGGGAGGCGTCGTCTTTGCCGGAAGCGACATCCCCGGTTCCGTCTTCGGTCCTTCGTTCTCGGGAGAACTCTATGTGGATCGTTTCGTTCTCTCCGGTTCACTCTTTGCCGGTGTCCTCTCACTGAGCGATTCATTCGAGGTTGGCCGTGTCTTCTGGAGGAGCGGCGATGCCGCACTGACAGGGGGGAGTCTCGATGCCGGATACGAGTTCCGTTTCGGCAACCTGATGCTGACCCCGTTTGTCGGCGGGACACTGTATGAGCTGCGGGAGCCGAATGAAGAGGGGAACAAGTCGGGGAAGGGGATGAGTACGGGGGGAGAGCCCGGCTTCCAGACCGGAGTGATGCTCGGCTGGCGTATCCCCTTCGACGTCCCCCCGCACATCGATCTGCGGCTTCGTCTCTCGCTCGTGCAGCCCGGTCTCTCCGATTTCAGTTCCGCACTTGACGGT
>CAMLOB010000369.1 GCA_946481475.1 uncultured Chlorobiota bacterium
GAAGGAGAACTACACGCAGGACGACGTGATCGCCGCCGCCCGTTCGCTCAGCGGCTGGCAGTACAACGTGGATAATCCGCGGAACATCGTTTATGTCGACCGCAAGGCGGTCTTCAAGCAGCTCTGGTGGGATAACGGACAGAAGACACTGATGGGACGGAGCGGAACCTGGAACACGCAGGACGTGATCGATATCATTTTCGAGGAGCGGGCCGACCAGATTGCGAAGTTCATGTGCGAGAAGATCTATCGCGGCTTCGTCTACGATGTGGCCGACCCGGTGGTGGTGGAGCAGATGGCCCAGACCTTCCGCTCGAACAACTGGGATCTCCGTCCGGTCTTCGAACAGCTTCTGAAGAGCGAACACTTCTATGATGAAACGAACATCGGTGCGATGCACAAGGGACCGGTCGATTACATGATCGGTATGGTCCGGGGGATGGGAATCGCCGAGGTCCCCGGACTGGACAATCTGGACAACGCGCGGACGAAACGGGATTTCGCCTCCCGCCTGCAGACACTGGGTCAACTCCCCTACTATCCGCCGAACGTCAAGGGATGGCCGGGGGGGCGGACCTGGACGAGCACGTCGACGCTTCCGATACGGCAGAAGTTCGGCATCGACGTCGGGGGAGGAGGGATCATCCTGAATCGGTCGGAATACTACAAGATCGATCCGATCGCCTTTGCCAACAACTTCTCCGATCCGTACGATATCCACATTCTGGCCGAGGAGATGTCCCGGTTCCTGCTGAACACGGAGCCCTCGGAACAGGAGGCAACTCTCCTCTTCGAGACGATTCTCGACGGCGGGGTCGACTACGAATGGGACCCGGACGATCCGAGTCAGCGACCGGAGGAGCGGATCGGGAAATTCCTTCAGGCAATCGCACAGCTTGCCAAGTTCCAGTTGTATTGATGTTCTCCTCTGCAATCAGCAGATCAACCGTATCGCAGAGGCACAAGAGAAATATTCATCATAAAAGCATAGATCATCATGAAACGCAGAAAATTCATACAACGGGTGGCGAGCACCGGCATCGTCCTGCCGATCGCCTTCGGCTTTCCGAGACTCCGTGCGTTCGGTCAGTCACCGAAAGGCTCCCCCTTCATGCGGCTTGCCGCCGCAGAGAACGACCACATCTTCATCATCATCCGTCTGGCCGGAGGAAACGACGGACTGAACACGACGGTCCCCTACGGCAATGATCTTTACTACAACGCACGCTTTGCCGGGACGGCGGACGATCTTTCGATCCCGGCAAACGAGGTGATCAAGCTCCCCGATTCCAATATGATCGGTCTGCACCCGAGCTTCTCTCCCCTGCTCGATCTCTACAATGAAGGGAAGATGTCGATTGTGCAGAACGTCGCCTATCCCGGACAGAACCTCTCCCACTTCCGCTCGACCGATATCTGGCTGAGCGGATCGGACGCATCGGTCTTCGACGATGCCGGGTGGTACGCGAAGTATCTGGAGGCGAAGTATCCGGACTATCCGGAAGTTCTCCCCTCTTCCCCCTTCGCCATCGAGTTCGGAAACTTCCTGAGCACGACGCTGATCGGCGAGAACAACAACATGGGAATCGCCGTCGGGAATCTGGACTACATTCCGGGACTGCCGGGAGAGGACGATCTGGCAAACACGAAGGCGGGAGAAGAGGAGGCGTATGTGCGGGAAGTTATCCGTCAGTCAAACGTCTTCTCGAACTCCGTCCGGGATGCCTACGAGGCAGGCGAGGACAACTCCCGCCGATATACTACCGCAAGCGGTCCGCTTGGACAAGGGCTGGCGGCGGTGGCCCGGATGATTGCCGGGGGACTGCAGACCCGGATGTATATCCTGAACGTCGGCGGATACGACACGCACACCAATCAGTTGACGACACACGCCAATCTGCTGGGTCAGCTTGCCGGCGCGATCAAGGAGTTCCAGCGGGACATCGAAACGCTCGACTTTGCCGACCGGGTCTGCGTCGGAACGATCAGCGAGTTCGGACGACGTGTGCAGAGCAATGGAACGGGGACCGATCACGGCGAGGCGGCTCCGGTCTTCTTCTTCGGACACGGCGTTAACGGGGGAATCATCGGCAGCAACCCGAACCTGAGCGATCTGTCGGGTCCGGGGAACCTGAAGAGGGAGTACGACTTCCGTCAGCTCTACGCATCGATTCTCGGACAGTGGTACGAAGCGTCCGACAACGAACTGGCGCCGGCCCTCCCCCACACGTTCGACCAGTTACCGATCTTCAGGGTCAGCGGCTCGGGCGTCGCCGACACGGACGCACTTGCCGCAGGCTTCACAATAGGCCGGAACGCACCGAACCCGGCACGGAGTCGCGTCTCGATTCCGGTCTCCGGCGTGAAGCATGGGATGGAGGCTCGTTTCTCGGTCTACACGATCGAGGGACGCGAACTTCTCGCCCGGCCGGTAGCCGCCGGACAGACGAGCGTGGATATCGACGTCAGCACGTTCCCCTCCGGCACCTATATCTATGCGCTGACCTCCGGACCGCTGCGGCGAACGCGGCAGATGGTGGTGAGCAGGTAAAAGGGGGTTCCTTTTATAGAGGGCGCGATTCGAATGCGATGGAAAGGGATGGTCTCTTAAAAGGCATCATCCGTGAGGGAATAACCACAAAAACACCAAGGGCACAAAGAATCACCAAGTGGTACTCCTCCCCTGTATCATACTTCACGCGCCGACTCTATAGTGACCTGAGGAGGTCTTCCATTCGACCGGGAGACCTCCTCGTTTTTCAGGGAGCGATTCCGTCCGGAATCATACCGGCCGCACCACCCCCAGTTCCTCCCACTGCGTCGTATATCTCGGCGACAACCGTTCCTGTTTTGTGTACCATCCCCGATCGGTTCCGGTCGAGGCGATCCGGAGGGTTCCGCTCCCCCATTTGCGGTTGATCCGGTCCATCGTCTCCATGATCCTCCGTTCATCCGGATCGGGTAGTGCGGGATGGAAGAGATTCTTCTGCACACCATCTTCCGAACAGAGACCGTAGAGGAGAACGCCGGCACGGACGTAGATGCAATCATCACGGTAGATTCGCTCAAGGATGTCGTGGGCAGTCCGGACCAGTGCGGGGGTGTGAGAGGTCGGGACCGGAAGCTGTGCGGAGGCGGAGAAGGAATGCCTGTAGCCATATCGTCGCGCACCTCCGTCCGGCGAGAGAAAAACCTGCATTGTCGCGGCAACCAGTCGTCGCCGCCGGAGTTTTGCGCCGAGGCGGGAGGCGAAGGCGGCGATGATTTCAACAAGCTGGTCTCGACCGGACAGCCTCTTCGCAAAGGATCGCGTACAGGTCAGGCTCCGACGGGGCTGCGGCGTTTCGTCAGACCGGAAGCAGGGTATGCCCCGCAGCTCCAGCACCGTCCGGCGCTGGGTCACGTTCAGGACAAGGTCCATCCACCGGTCGTTCACATCCCGCAGATCAAGAGCCGTCCGGATTCCCCGGCTTCGCAGCTTCTCCTTCAATCGTCGTCCGATCCCCCAGACCCTCTCAACCGGCATCTGCGCCAGAATCTCGTCCCGGTTATAGGCGTCCAGATCGGCCACCCCCTCCGGCATCTCCTTCGCAAGCTCCCCGGCCACCTTCGCCAGCGTCTTCGTGGGGGCGAGTCCTGTCGAGACCGGAATGCCGGTCCACTTCCGGACCGTCCGTCGTACCTCGTGCAGCAATTCGATCCGGGCCGCGCCGGGAACATCCGCAAGGGAAAGGAAGGCTTCATCAATCGAATACATTTCAACGCCCGGACCGAAACATTCCAGCGTCGACATGACGCGGCGGGAGAGATCGCCGTAGAGGGCATAGTTCGAGGAGAAGACCCGGACCCGGTGGGTCCGGACAAGATCGCCGATCTCGTGGAAGGGCTGTCCCATCTTCACCCCGAGTCCCTTCGCTTCGGAAGAACGGGAGACGACGCAGCCGTCGTTGTTGGAGAGGACGATCACCGGCACCCCTTCCAGCGAAGGATCGAACGCCCGCTCGCAGGAGACGTAGAAGTTGTTGCAGTCGACGAGGGCAACCGCCATTATCGTACCCTTCGGATGATGTGCGTGACGGTCCCCCAGATATTCGGCTTCTCCGAATCTCTGCGAACAGACCCGAGGTTATCGGTCAACTCCGTTATGCCCTTCCGGATGTTCAGCCGCATGAGCAACCGCATCCCCTCGGTATCGACCAGCACAAGCGACCCGTTCGCTGGATCGAGTCCGCGATCGACAACCAGAATATCCCCCTCCATCACGCCGAGATCTCCCCACGCGGAATCCTCCACACGAACAAAGTAGGTGGAGACAGGGTTGCGGATGCAGTACTCGTTCAGGTCAAGCAACTTCTCGACAACACTATCGGCCGGGGAAGGGAAACCGGCGGAGACCGGAATCGGAAACAGCGGGATCGAACCGGAAGGAAAGATCCGTTCCGGTTGAGCGGAAAAGAGAGAGATCGCATGATGATTCTCAACAGCCATGGAAACGACGGGAAAAATGGTCTGTTCAGCAAGCGTTTGCTCGATCAATCAGGAACGAAGATAAAAAGTGGGCAGATGAACACCAAGCGGAGATCGGATGAAATCGCTCCCGTGCCGGGAAAAAATTGACCGTTCGATCACCCCATGTATATTTGCCGATGAACTCCTCCCCGATCCAATCAACACATCATCGGTACTATGGCAACCGACCGCACAGGCTCTGCCGAACGGACGTTCCGAAGCTACTACTTCGGGGTCATGCTCCGTCCGGGCAGGACGTTCGAGGCATTGATGGAGGATGATCGCCGGCTCCGGTTCGGACTGATCGCCCTCGGGATCAACGCCCTCCTCTACACTCTGGTCTACATCTTCCTCTGGCACGGCGGCGGAGCTCCTTCATCGTTCACTCCCTGGCTTGCGATTCCGTCGGAGGTCTA